>DATEJD010000162.1:0-16895 GCA_035278325.1 Gemmatimonadales bacterium
CCTCGGCCCCTCCGCCTCCGGCGCCACCGCCTCCGGCCGCCCCACGGCCCGCCACCGCGGCTCCTGGCGGGATACATCAGCCTGCCGCCGGCAGCGCGGCGCCATCGCCGTCCATTCCGGCCCCGTCCAAACCGGCCGCAGGTGGGCGTCCGGTCAATCCATTCCTCTCCCAGGATCCGGCGCTCAAGGCCCGGCGGCTGGCCCGCGCCCTCATCTCCGATATGGTGGTGTATCATCCGGCCAAGCGGCAGGAGGGCCTGCGGGACGGCAACCTCAAGCAGCTGTTCGACGAGGAGATCCGGAAGAGCTGGGAAGAGTACGCGGAGCAGGTGGGCAAGGACGTGGCCGACAGCACCCCGTACTTCAAGGAAGCGCTGAACGAGATCCTGGCCGGCGGGCGCCAGATCTTTTGAGGGTGAGCGGTGAGCGGTAAGCGGTGAGCGGTGAGCGGTGAGCCGGCAGGGTAGGTGAGTCACCCTGAGCGAAGCGAAGGGGGCATGAGCCGGCTCATGTCCCCTTCACTGCGTTCAGGGTGACTCCGTTCCCGCTTACCGCTTACCGCTTACTTTTAGACGCATCCCCGAACCCGGTTGGAGTGACTGGCATGGCCGATCTCGTCGAGCGCCTTACCGAGCTGCAGCACCGCGTCACCGAACTCCGAGACTTTCTTTGACCTGACGGCCAAGGCCGACCGGCTGCGCCAGCTGGAGGCCTCGCAGGCGGAAGCCGGCTTCTGGGCCAACCCCGATAGCGCTCGCGTCGCCGTCCAAGAGATCAAGACCCTCAAGGGCTGGGTCACACCCTGGGAAGAGCTCAACGGCCGCCTCACCGGCACGCTCGAGATGGCTCACCTCCTCGAGGAGGAGCCGGACCAGAGCATGCAGGAGGAAGTCGCCCGCGAGACCGAGGCGCTCGACCACGCGGTCGAAGCGTTCGAGCTCCAGGCCATGCTGCAGGGTCCGGACGACGCGCGAGACGCGCTGCTCACCATCCACCCTGGCGCCGGCGGCACCGAGTCGCAGGACTGGGCCGAGATGCTGATGCGGATGTACGTGCGCTGGGCGGAGCGCCACGGATTCGGGGTGACCGTACTGGACCTCCTCCCGGGCGAAGAAGCCGGCATCAAGTCGGTCTCGATCCAGATCACGGGCGAGTACGCCTACGGCTATCTCAAGGCGGAGAAGGGGGTCCATCGGCTGGTGCGGATCTCGCCCTACGACTCGCAGGCGCGGCGCCATACCTCGTTCGCGTCGGTGTTCGTGTATCCCGACGTGGACGACACCATTGAGATCGACCTGCGCGACGAAGACATCAAGATGGACGTGTTCCGGGCCTCCGGCGCCGGTGGGCAGCACGTCAACAAGACGTCGTCGGCCGTGCGGCTCACCCACATGCCGACCGGCGTCGTGGTCTCCTGCCAGCAGGAGCGGAGCCAGACCAAGAACCGGGCGACGGCCATGAAGATGCTCCGCGCGGCCCTGTACCAGCGGAAGCTCGAGGAGCAGGAGGCCGCGCGGGCAGCGGTGGAGGCCACCAAGACCGACAACTCCTGGGGCAATCAGATCCGGTCGTACGTGTTCCAGCCGTATACCATGGTGAACGATCACCGAACCGAGGTGAAGGTGGGCGACGTACAGCGGGTGATGGACGGCGACCTGGACGAGTTCATCCAGGCCTACCTCAAGCGGTTCGGGGGCAAGGCGGCGTGACGGGAGAGGAGGAGGATCGCTCCTTTGTCGAGGCCGCCCGCCGGGCCAAGCGGGCGGCGCTCGAGGCGGCCGGCATCCCGGCGTTCGCGTACCGCTACGAGCGGTCGCACACGGCGGCGGAGGCGCTGTGCCTCTATCGCGACGACATGGGCGAGAACGGGCCCCGGGTGTCGGTCGCGGGCCGGATCGACTCGATCCGCTCCAAAGGCAAGACCGCCTTCCTGCATCTCGAGGACGCGTCCGGTCGGATTCAGGTCTACCTTCGCCGCGACGACCTGGGCGACCAGTGGACGCTCGTCGAGCAGCTCGATCTGGATGACCACCTGGGCGTCACCGGCCGGCTGTTCCGCACCAAGGCCGGCGAGATCTCGGTGCGTGCCGAGGAGCTGATGTTGCTCGCCAAGTCGCTCCGCCCGCTGCCGCGGGGCAAGACCCAGGCGGGAAGCGACGGCGTGGTGATCCACGGGGGGCTGGCCGATCCGGAAGTCCGCTACCGCCAGCGGTACGCCGACCTGGCGGTGCACCGGGAGGTCCGGTCGGTGTTCCAGCTCCGCGCCAGGGCGATCAGCTGGATGCGGCGCTATCTCGACAGCCTGGGCTTTCTCGAGGTGGAGACGCCCATCCTGCAGCCGCTCTACGGCGGGGCGGCGGCGCGCCCGTTCACCACCCATCACAACGCGCTGGACATGCCGCTCTATCTCCGGATCGCGGATGAGCTGTATCTCAAGCGGCTGCTGGTGGGCGGTCTCGAGCGGGTGTACGAAATCGGTCACGATTTCCGAAACGAGGGCATGGACCGCACCCACAACCCCGAGTTCACGATGCTCGAGGCGTACCAGGCGTACGCCGACTACGGCGACATGATGCGCCTGGTCGAAGGCCTCGTGAGCGGGGTGATCCAGGAGTGTCTCGGAACCCTCAAGCTGGAGCGCTACGGCGCCACCCTCGACTTCACCCCGCCGTTCGCCCGAGTCCAGTTCATCGCGGGCATCGAGCAGCGGTGCGGACTCGATCTCCGGGTCGCGACCGATGCCGAGATGCGGGCATTGCTGCTCACGCGCGGTGCCGAGCGCGAGGCGGTGGAAAGCTTGAGCGGAGGAAAGCTGCAGGACGAGGTGTTCAAGACCGTACTCGAGCCGGACCTGATCCAGCCTACGTTCGTGCTCGATTATCCCAAGCCGCTCTCTCCGCTGGCCAAGGAGCACCGGAGCGACACGTTGCTGACCGAACGGTTCGAGCTGTTCGTGGGCGGCCGGGAGCTGGCGAACGCGTTCAGCGAGCTCAACGATCCGGATGACCAGCGGAAGCGCTTCGAGGACCAGGGCCGGCAGCGGGCCGCCGGCAATGACGAGGCCCAGCCCTACGACACGGACTACATTCGTGCGCTGGAGTATGGTATGCCGCCCGCGGGCGGGGTCGGGCTGGGCGTCGACCGGCTCATCATGCTGATGGCCGACCAGCCATCCATCCGCGACGTCATCCTGTTTCCCGCGATGCGGCCGGAGGGATAGGTGGGCGCTGGACCGATTGTCGAGCGAGCGGATTTCTGGTCCATTCTCCGGTGGCCCCGGCGGTTGGAGTGGCGCATCGCCCGGCGGTACCTCCGAGGGCGGCGCAGCTCGCGCACCGCCTCGCTCAACACCGTGATCGCCACGGGCGGGGTGGCCGTCGGTGTCACGGCTTTGATCGTGGTGCTGGGGGTGATGAACGGCCTCAGGGACGATCTCCGCCAGCGGATTCTGGTCGCGAACCCGCACCTGCGAATACTCACGTACGGTGCCGGACTCCGGATGGACGATTGGCGCAAGGTGCTCCAGATCGTCCGCAAGCAGCCGGGCGTCGTGGCCGCGGCGCCGGAGGTCATCAGCCAGGCGGGCATCACGGCGGGGCAGGACTACGGCGAAGGCGTGAACCTGGTGGGCTTCGATCCCGACACCGGCTCACACTCGGTCACCTCGTTGCCGCAGTCGATTCACCAGGGCGACCTCTCCTTCCGCACCACCAAGCCGAACGTGGACGGCGGCATTCTGCTGGGCTCCAGGCTGGCCAGTCGGCTGTCCGTCTATCCCGGCGACATCGTTACCCTGGTGCCCGTGACCCAGGCCAAGGTGAATCCGGCGCTCGGCGTCGCGGTGCCGCGGTTCTGGCGGTTCGAGGTGTCCGGGCTGTTCGACACCGGGATGTTTCAATACGACAACCAATTCGTGGTCGTGCGGCGAGACGTGGCCCAGAAGTTCACCGGCCTGGGCGACGCCGTCTCGGGCATCGCGGTCCGAGTGGACGATCCGGACCGCGCCCCCGCCATCGGCGAGGCCATCGAGAAGCGGCTCGGCTATCCCTACCGGAGCCTCGACTGGCAAACGCAGAATGCCAGCCTGTTCAGCGCCCTCCAGCTCGAAAAGCTGGCCATGGGCTTGATTATCTTCTTCATCATGGTGGTGGCCGCGTTCAATATCGTGGGCACCCTGACCATGGTGGTGGCCGACAAGACGCGGGAGATCGGCATCCTGCGCGCCATGGGGCTCACCTCGCCGGCCGTGGCACGGGTCTTCCTGCTACAGGGCGCCGTGATCGGCGGGGTGGGAACGGCCATCGGACTGGTGCTTGGCCTGACGGTGGCCTACGTGGTGGATCGGTCGGGGCTGGTGCGCATCAATCCGGCCGTCTACTTCATCGATCACCTGCCGGTGCACGTGGAAGTGCGGGACGTATTCGTGGTGGTCGTGGCCAGTCTGGCGATAGCGGTGCTTGCGACGCTCTACCCCTCCCGGTCGGCCTCGGGCCTCACCCCGGTCGACGCCATCCGCCACGAATGAGCGCGATCCTCGAGGCGCAGAGCCTCCGCAAGCTCTACCGGGGCGGCGACGGCGCCCCGATCGAGGTGCTGTCGGGCGTGGACCTTGGCGTCGCGCGCGGCGAGTTCGTCGCGATCGTGGGTGCGAGCGGATCGGGCAAGAGCACGCTGCTCCACCTCCTCGGCGCGCTCGACTCGGCCACCTCGGGAACCGTCCGGCTCGACGGGGTGGCCTACGGCGACCAGACGCCCGACCAGCTGGCGGCGGTGCGGAACCGGAAGATCGGGTTCGTCTTTCAGTTCCATCACCTGCTGCGGGAGTTCACGGCGCTGGAGAACGTGATGATGCCGCTGCTGATCGCCGGGGAGTCGGATGACCGGGCCCGCTCGCGGGCCGAGGAGCTGCTGGCGGCCGTGGGGCTGGCGGGACGCATGACCCACCGGCCGTCCGCGCTGTCAGGCGGAGAGCAGCAGCGGGCGGCGGTGGCGCGGGCGCTGGCCACGGACCCGCTGGTGGTGCTGGCCGACGAGCCGTCGGGCAACCTGGACCATGCGAACAGCGAGCGGCTGCACGAGCTGTTCGCGCGGCTGGCCCGCGAGTTCGAGACGGCGCTGGTGGTGGTGACACACAATCGTCAACTGGCGGCGCGGGCCGACCGGGTGCTGTCCCTCGACGGGGGACGCCTGGTCCCGCTCGCCGGCGTGGAGTCGATGCCCTGATGACCTGCGACCAATGTCGCGAGCGCGAGGCCGTCATTCACCTCACGCAGATCGTGAACGAACAGGTCACCACCCTCCATCTCTGCGAGAAGTGCGCGGCGGAGAAGGGGGTGGAGAGCCCGGGCTCGGCCGTGAAGACGCCGTTGGGGAGCTTCCTCGCGGCCATGGGGAAGGGCGCCGAACAGCAGCTGCCCGCCGCCCGGACCGGCGAATCCTGCGTCCGGTGCGGCGCCACCTTCCAGGACTTCCGCGAGAGCGGCAGGCTGGGCTGCCCCGACTGCTACCGGGCGTTCGAGACCCCGCTGCGTGATCTGCTGCGCCGGCTGCACGGCTCCACGCACCACCTGGGCGAGCGCTATACCGAGCGGGAGCCCGGCACGGCTGCGGCCGAGCAGGCGGCCGACCTGCGGGAGCAGCTCAGGCTGGCGGTGGAGACGGAGAACTTCGAGCTGGCCGCGGAGCTCCGCGACCGGCTGAGGGTGGTGGAATGATCGATCTGAGCTTGCTGGCGGACGGTGGGGTGGGGTGGCTCGACGCCAGCGGCCCTTCCAGCCACCTGGTGCTCTCCACCCGGATCCGACTGGCCCGGAACCTGGCCTCTCACGTGTTCCAGGGGCGAACATCCGAGACCGAGCGGGAGGAGGTACTGGACACCGTCGAGCGGGCCGCCCGGGAATCGGTGCTGCTCCGCCGGGCCACCCGGTTCCGGCTGGACCGCCTCGATCGGGTGGAGCGGCAGCTGCTCCACGAGCGGCATCTCGTCAGCAAGGAATTGGCGGGGTTGGAGGGCGAGGCCCGGGTCCGCTCCGGGGCCTCGGTGCTGATCCAGGATCGGATCGGCGTCATGCTGAACGAGGAGGACCACCTCCGGATTCAGGGCATGCATTCGGGGTTCGCCCTGGACCAGACCTATGCCGAGGTGGACCGGCTGGACGCCGAACTGGGACAACGACTTGCTTTCGCATTTCACCCGGAATTCGGTTATCTTACGTCCTGCCCGACCAACGTCGGAACCGGGCTCCGCGCATCGGTGCTGATCCACCTGCCCGGACTCGTGCTCACCAAGGAAATCAACAAGGTCCTGCAGGGGCTGGCCCAGGTCGGGCTGACGTACCGCGGCCTGTACGGTGAGGGCAGCGAGGTGGTCGGCAACTTCTTCCAGTTGTCGAACCAGACGACCCTGGGGAGCTCGGAGCGCGAGCTCATCGACCATCTCGGCAAGATGGTGCGGCAGGTCATGGACTACGAGGAGCAAGCCCGTCAGGTGCTGCTCCGCGACGCGCCCACCGTCATCGAGGACAAGGTGTGGCGGGCGTACGGTCTGCTGCGGTACGCGCGGTCGCTCTCGTTCGACGAGGCGATGAACCTGTTGAGCGGCGTGCGGCTGGGCGTGGGCGTCGGGCTGATTGCCGATGTCGCCATGTACACCCTCAACAAGCTGCTGATCTACACTCAACCCGCCCACCTCGCGGTGGCGGAAGGTATCTCGCCCGAGGATGCGGATGTGCCGCTCCGACGGGCGCGGTTCGTGCGTAAGGTGCTGGAATCTGAGGCGGGGCGCCGTGGATGAGCCGCGGCGACGGACCTGGGAGCAACGTAGGGTACCGCGATGAACGGCTACAACTTCACTGATCGAGTCCGGAAGGTCCTGCAGATGGCCCGCGAAGAGGCGGCCCGTCTCCACCACGAGTACGTCGGAACCGAACACATCCTGCTCGGCCTCATTCGCGAGGGCGAGGGGGTGGCGGCCGCGGTGCTCACCAACCTGAACGTCGACCTCGAAGACATTCAGCAGAAGATCGAGGAGACGGTGAAGAAGGGGAAGGCGGCCGCGGCCGCGGGCCCCGACCTCCCGTACACGTCGCGCGCCAAGAAGGTGCTCGAGCTGGCCATGACCGAAGCGCGCGAGCTCAACCACTCCTACGTGGGCACCGAGCATCTGCTGCTCGGCCTCCTGCGGGAGGAGAAGGGCATCGCGGCCCAGGTGCTCACCGACGCCGGGGTCAACCTGGAGCAGAGTCGGGCCGAGACCCTTCGCCTGCTCGGCAGCGACATGCCGCAGGCGTCCTCGGGCGCCAGCGGCGGCAGCCAGCCCAGCGCGGCGCCCAAGTCGGAGAAGAAGTCGAAGACGCCGGCGCTGGATCACTTCTGCCGCGATCTCACCCAGCTCGCCGCGGAGGGGCAGCTCGATCCCACCATCGGCCGCGCCAAGGAGATCGAGCGGGTCATGGAGATCCTGGCCCGCCGGAAGAAGAACAACCCGGTGCTCATCGGCGAGCCCGGCGTGGGCAAGACGGCCATCGTCGAAGGCCTGGCGCTCCTCATCGCGAACGGGCTCTGCCCCGACGTGCTGCGGGATCACCGGGTGCTGTCGCTCGACATGGCCGCGGTCATCGCCGGCACCAAGTATCGGGGCCAGTTCGAGGAGCGGCTCAAGGCGGTGATGAACGAGATCGCCCAGAACAAGCAGATCATCCTGTTCATCGACGAGCTGCACACGCTGGTGGGCGCCGGCGCCGCCGAAGGCGCCATCGACGCATCCAACATGCTCAAGCCGGCGCTCGCGCGCGGCGAGCTCCAGTGCGTGGGTGCCTCGACGCTCAACGAGTACCGCAAGTACATCGAGAAGGATGGGGCGCTCGAGCGCCGGTTCCAGACCGTCGTGGTCGAACCGCCCACCGTCGAGGAGACGGTCGAGATCCTGAAGGGGCTCCGCAAGAAGTACGAGGACCACCATCGGATCAGCATCCCCGACGAGACGCTGGCGGCGGCGGCGGAGCTGTCGGAGCGCTACATCACCGACCGATTCCTGCCGGACAAGGCCATCGACGTGATCGACGAGGCCGGGGCTCGCGCGCGCCTGGCGTCGCAGGTCCCGCCCGCCGAGGTGGCCGAGCTCAAGGCGGCGCTGGAAAAGGTCAACCTGCAGAAGGAAGACGCCGTCCGCGACCAGAACTTCGAGCGGGCCGCCGCGCTCCGCGACCAGGAGCGGGATCTCCAGAACCAGATCCGGCTCAAGAACGAGGAGTGGGAAAAGGACCGGCAAACCCGCCGGCCGGTGATCGACGAGGAGGCCATCGCCTTCATCGTGTCGCGCTGGACCGGCATCCCGGTCACCCGGCTCCAGGAGGCGGAAGCGTCACGGCTCATGCGGATGGAGGACGAGCTGCACGCGTCGGTGGTGGGCCAGGACGAGGCCATCAAGGCCGTCTCGCGCGCCATCCGCCGCTCCCGCGCCGGGCTCAAGGATCCCAACCGGCCGATCGGGTCGTTCATCTTCTCCGGCCCGACGGGCGTGGGGAAGACCGAGCTCGCCCGGGCGCTCGCCAAGTTCCTGTTCGCCGACGCGCAGGCCCTCATCCGGGTCGACATGTCGGAGTACATGGAGAAGTTCTCGGTCAGCCGCCTCATCGGCGCGCCCCCGGGCTACGTGGGCTACGAGGACTCCGGCACGCTCACCAAGGCTGTGCGCAGGAAGCCCTACTCGGTCGTCCTTCTGGACGAGATCGAGAAGGCGCACCCTGACGTGTTCAACATCCTGCTCCAGGTGCTGGACGAGGGGCACCTGACCGACAACTACGGCCGGGTCATCGACTTCAAGAACACGGTCGTCATCATGACCTCGAACGTGGGCGCCCGCGATATCATGAAGGGCAAGAGCCTCGGCTTCCACGGCGGCGACGACCGGAGCACGTTCGAGAAGATGCAGGAGACGGTCAAGGACGAGATGAACAAGGTGTTCAACCCCGAGTTCCTGAACCGGCTCGACGACGTGATCGTGTTCCACCCGCTGGCCAAGGAGCACATCGCCCAGATCGTCACGATCCTGCTCAAGGAAGTGCAGCGGCGCCTGGGCGACGAGGTCAAGCTCACGCCGGCCGCGGTGGACTTCCTGGTGGAGCATGGGTACGACCAGAGCTATGGAGCGCGGCCGCTCAAGCGGTCCATCCAGCGGTACATCGAGGATCCGCTCAGCGAGAAGATCCTCATGGGCGAGTTCGGACGCGGCGACGAGATCGAGGTGGACGTCGCGCCCGACGGTGAGCGGCTGGTCTTCCGGGCGCTGACCGGCACCCAGGCCTAGGGCCGCTCCGCGCCGGCTCTTCGGAGCCGGCGCGCCCACCTCCGACCGAGTGCGAATGCCGCAGTTTCTTCCCATGGCCGCCGCCGTGGCCCTCCTGACGGGGGTTCCGGCGGCGCTGCTGGCCCAGGAGCAACAGCCGCCCACCATCGACAGCATCGCCGTCGTGGGGAATGGGCGGCTCACTGCGTCCCAGATCATCGGGACCTCGGGCCTGATCGCCAAACAGCCGGTCAACTACCGCGACATCCAGCGAGCCATCACCGCGCTGTTCCGCACGGGACAGTTCGACGACGTCCTGGTCGAGCAGCAGCCGCTCCGCGACGGCATCATGCTGACGCTCAAGGTCAAGGAGCGGCCCGTCCTCGAGAAATGGGCGGTCCGCGGCGTCACCAAGCTGTCGGAGGGCGAGGTCAAGGGCCGGGTCAAGCTCACCGAGGGACGTCCCATCGACCGCAACGCCGTCGAGGGCAGCCGGGCCTCCATCGATTCGCTCTACAAGCACGAGGGCTACTACAACGCCCAGGTCAAGGTGGTCGAGCTGCCCCAGGACAACAAGCGGATCCGAGTCGTCTTCGACGTGGACGAAGGACAGCGGGTGGCCATCAGCCAGGTGGCCGTCGACGGCAACGAGCACTTCTCGGACAAGCAGGTGGTCAAGCACATGGCCACCCGGCCCGAGGGCTTCTGGTGGTTCCAGAAGGGTGAGTACGACGAGCGGAAACTGGACCAGGACGTCCGCGAGCGGCTGCCGAGCTGGTACGCCGACAACGGCTACGTGGACATGCACGTCACGAAGGACTCCCTGGTGGCCGATTCCTCCGGTGGCAAGGCGGTGCTGCACCTGACGATCAACGAGGGCCAGCCGTACCAGGTGGGCGTCTTCGACATCGACGGCAACCGCCGGTTCTCGACCGAGGAGCTGCAGGCGTTCTATCCGTTCGGACCGGTCAAGGCCAACGGCGAGCCCCAGAGCGCGCAGCCGTTCAGCCGCTCGTCATGGGACGCCGCCACCGAGAAGGTGCAGAACCTCTACGCCAACAACGGCTACATCTACGCCCAGATCGAGCCCAGCGAGAACCGGCGCACCGGTCCCGACGGCAAGCCGGTGGTGGACCTCAAGTGGACCATCCGGGAGGGCTCGCCGGCCACGATCAACAAGGTCGAGATCGTCGGCAACGACGTCACCCACGAGCGGGTGATCCGCGAGGCGATCGTGATGCTGCCCGGCGATCTGTTCAGCCGCGAGCGGCTGATCCGGTCGTATCAGAACATCTCCAATCTCGGCTTCTTCCAGCAGCCGCTGCCCAGCCCGGACGTGAAGCCGGCGGCCAACGGCGTAGATGTCGACATCGTCTTCCGGGTGGAGGAAAAGCGCACCGGCAACATCAACTTTGGCGCGTCGCTGGGGCAGGGCACCGGCGTGGGCGGCTTCCTGGGCCTCGAGGAGCCCAACCTGTTCGGCCGGGGCAAGCGGGGCAAGCTCCAGTGGCAGTTTGGCAAGAACATCAACGACTTCACGCTGAGCTACACCGATCCGGCCATCCGCGAGAGCCGCATCTCCGGCACCGTCTCGCTGTTCGACTCGCGGGCCCGCTACACCATCGGCGACCTCGGCCGGCGCAAGCAGACCGGCGGCAGCGTCCAGATCGGCTTCCCGTTCCTGGGATCGCGGTACACCCGCTTCTTCACCTCCTACTCGTATCAGCGGGTGAGCTACACCGAGGGCTCGGCCGACCTGCGGGCCCGGTTCAGCTGCAGCTCGTGCAGCCGGTCCACGGTCGGTGCGAGCATCCTGCGGGACACCCGCATCGGCCTCCCCTTCGCCACCGGGGGCTCGTTCACTAACGTGAGCGGCGAGCTCAACGGCGGTTTCCTGGGGGGGACAGGTGATTATCGGAAAGTGGACCTGGAGGGCCGCTGGTATGCCCCGCTGGGCACCATGGGCGGCGGCGGGCAGCTCGGCGCCGGGGTACAGTTCGTGCTAGGCCTCACCGCCAAATCGGGATTCATCTTCGGAGACGCCGGCCCGTTCTTCACCGAGCTGTACTCGCTGGGCGGGGTGCAGTACGGGATTCCGCTGCGCGGCTACGACGAGTTCTCCATCACGCCCAACGGGTTCGATCCGTCGGCGAGCGGGAACCAGGCGAGTCCGGACGCGTTCGGCAAGTCGTTCGCCGCCTTCACGATCGAGGCCGGGGCGCGGGTGAGCCAGTCGCTCTACGTGGACGCGTTCTTCGACGCGGGCAATGTCTACCGCAGCGCGCGCCAGTGGGATCCGACGCGGCTCTTCCGTGGGGCCGGCTTCGGCGCCGCGGTCATCTCGCCCCTCGGCCCGATCGGCATCGACCTGGGCTACGGGTTCGACAAAGTGGACGGGCAGGGCCGTCCCGCGCCCGGATGGCAGCTGCACTTCAAGCTGGGCAACTTCTTCTAGCCGGTCACCTTTCATCGGGAGCAACGCATGAAGCTGTCCCTCGTGGGAACCTGGGCCGCCCTTCTTCTTCTCGTCGGCGCCGCACCGGTCGCGGCGCAGACGGGTGCGGGGAAGCTCGCCTACGTGAATACCCAGGCGATCCTCAAGTCGACGCCGGGCTACGCGCAGGCCGAGTCCACGTTCACCAAGGAGCTCCAGACCTATCGCGGCGAGGTCCAGAAGCTCCAGTCGAGTCTCGATTCCGCGGCGTCGGATTTCGAGCAGCAGAGCGTGATGCTGAGCCCCACCCAGCGCGCGGCCAAGCGCAAGGACCTCGAAGGGCAGCAGCAGAAGCTGGAGCAGCGGACCCAGGAGCTGCAGCAGCGCGCCGCCAGCCGGGAGCGGGAGCTGCTCGACCCGATCCAGTCCAAGGTCAACAGCGTCATCGAAGGCATCCGGGCCTCCGGCAACTATGCCATGATCTTCGACGTGAGCGCGCCCAACAGCGGCATCGTCACCGCCGATAAATCGCTGGATCTCACGGACAAGGTCATCCAGCAGCTCAAGTCGGGCAGCTAGCCCGTGACGTCCGCGGGTCTCACCGCGCAGGCGGTCGCCGATCTCGTCGGCGGCCGCCTGCTTGGCGATGGGGCCGTGGTGCTGTGCGCCGCGCGGGCCCTCGACAGCGCGGGGCCCGACGCCATCTCCCTCGCGGTCTCGAGCAAGTACGCCGACCAGCTCCGCGCCTGCCGCGCCGGCGCGGTGCTGGTGCCGGCCGAGCTGGCCGACGCCCCGGGCGGCCCACGCACCCGGATCGTGGTGCCGGACCCCTATGCCGCCATGGTGCGGGTCATGGCCGCCCTGTTTCCGCCCGCCGCCGCCGGCGCGGGCGTCGACGCCACCGCCCGCCTAGGCCCCGGCGTTCGGCTGGGACGCGACGTGAGTATCGGGCCGTACGTGGTCCTGGGGCGGAACGTCGCCCTGGGCGACCGGTGCGTGCTGGCCGAGGGCGTGTCGATTGGCGACGACGTGACCGTGGGCGAGGACACCGTGATCGGCCCGCGGGCCGTGCTCTATCGCGAGACCAAGGTCGGACGGCGCGTCGTGATCAAGGCCGGCGCGGTGCTGGGTGGCCCGGGGTTCGGCTACCTGCCGGACGCGACCGGTCACCACCGCATCCCGCACGTGGGGGCGTGCGTCATCGAGGACGAGGTCGAGATCGGCTCCAACACCTGCGTCGACCGCGGCAGCATGAGCGACACCGTCATCGGACGGGGCACCAAGCTCGACAACCTGGTGCACGTCGGCCACAACGTGCGGCTGGGCGAGCGCTGCCTGGCGATGGCCGGGGTGGGCATCGCGGGCAGCACGCGGATCGGCAACGACGTGATCCTCGCGGGTCACGTCGGCGTGACCGACCACCTGATGATCGGCGACGGAGCCCGGCTGGCCGCCAAGAGCGCGGTGTTCGGCGATGTCCCGCCAGGCGCCTCCTTCAGCGGCCACCCGGCCCGGCCGCACCGGCAGTTCCTCCGGGCCCAGGCCGCGCTCTACCGGGTGGCGCCGATCATCACCGAGCTCGAGCGCCTGGCGGGCGAGGCCGGCCGTGACCGGTAGACGGACGCTGGCCGGCCCGGCCGAGGTGCGGGGCGTGGGTCTGCACACCGGGCGCGAGGCCACGGCCCGCTGCGTGGCGGCGCCGCCCGGTCAAGGCATCGTGTTCCGCCGAGTAGACCTGCCCGGCAGCCCCGCCATCCCGGCGCGGGTCACCGAGGTCCAGTCCACCGAGCGGCGCACCGCGCTGGGCGATGGCGACGCCAGCGTCCAGACCGTGGAACATCTGCTGGCCGCCGCGGCGGCGCTCGAGCTGGACGATCTCACCGTGGAGCTGGACGGCCCCGAGCCGCCGATCGGCGACGGCTCGTTCGCGCCCTTCCTCACGGCGCTCACGGCCGCCGGCGTCGAGACCACCGCCGGCCAGCCGACCGTCTATCGCGTCACGGCGCCGTTCCAGCTCGCCGAAGGAGACTCGACCTACGTGGTGGCGCCCGCCCGCGCGCTCCGGCTCACCACCACCATCGAGTGGCCCCACCCGCTCATCGGCCGCCAGAGCGGCGCCTACGACATCACGGCCGACGAGTTCCGCCGTGAGCTGGCGGGCGCGCGCACCTTCGGGTTCCTTCATGAGGCGGAGGCGCTCCGGGCCCGGGGGCTGGCGCTGGGCGCGGCGCTCGAGTCCACCCTGGTGCTTTCCGAGGAGGGGCTGGTAGGCGACGCCGAGCTCCGCTGGCCGGACGAGTTCGTCCGCCACAAGACCGCCGACATCCTGGGCGACCTCGCGCTGGTGGGCGGGCGGGTCCAGGCGCACGTGATCGCAACCAAGCCAAGCCATCAGGGCAATATCGCGCTGGCCCGCTGGCTCACCCGCACCGCGCAGCGCGACGGAGGCGTGGCGATGGACATCGGCCGGATCCTCGACGTGATCCCTCACCGGTACCCCTTTCTGCTCGTGGATCGCATCCTCGAGGTCGAGGGGACCAAGCGGATCGTCGGGATCAAGAACGTCACCATCAACGAGCCGTTCTTCCAGGGCCACTTCCCGGGCCATCCGATCATGCCCGGCGTCCTCATCATCGAGGCCATGGCGCAGGTGGGCGGCATGCTGCTGCTCGGCACGATCGAAGACCCGGACCAGAAGGTGGTGTACTTCATGTCGCTCGACAACGTGAAGTTCCGCCGGCCGGTGCTGCCGGGCGACCAGCTCCGCTGCGAGCTCGAGATGCTGCAGAACCGCGGCCGGACCTGCCGGATGAAGGGCGTGGCCTACGTGGACGGCAACGTGGTGGCCGAAGCCGAGATGATGGCGCGCGTGGTGGATCGGTGACCACGCAGATTCACCCGACGGCCATTGTCGACCCGTCGGCCCGGATCGGGGCCGGGGTCGAGATCGGCCCGTGGGTGATGGTCGGGCCCCAGGTCACCATCGGGGACCACTGCCGGCTGGGCCCGCGCTCGCGTCTGGTGAAGAACGTCGTCCTGGCCGAGGACGTGAGCGTGGGCGACGGCTCGATCCTGGGCGGCGACCCGCAGGACCTCAAGTTCAGGGGCGAGGAGACCTGGGTGGAGATCGGCGCCGGCACGATCATCCGCGAGTACACCACCATCAACCGCGGCACCTCGCACAGCTTCCGCACCACCGTCGGCGCCCGCTGCTTCATCATGACGTACGTCCACCTGGCCCACGACTGCCACGTGGGCGACGAGGTGACCATCGCCAACGGCACCCAGTGCGCCGGCCACGTGACCATCCACGACCGCGCGGTGCTGAGCGGGCTCAACGCGGTGCACCAGTTCGTCACCATCGGGACGTTCGCGTTCGTGGGCGGCGGGTCCCGAGTGAGTCAGGACGTGCCGCCCTACGTGAAGGCGGTCGGCAATCCGATGGAGCTCTACGGGCTCAACTCGATCGGGCTCCAGCGCGCCGGGTTCTCGGGCGACACCATCTCGGCGCTCAAGCGGGCATACCGGCTGTTCTTCAACTCCGAGCTCAACCTGTCGCAGGCCCTCGAGCGCGCGCGCAGCGATCTTCCCGCGTCGCCCGAGGTGGAGCGCTTCCTGGCCTTCGTCGAGAGCTCCGAGCGGGGCGTGCCCGCGTGAGCGCGCGGCTTCCCATCGGCGTGGTCGGCGTCGGGGCGCTCGGCCGGCACCACGCGCGCCACCTGGCGCAGCTCCCGGAGGCCCGCCTGGTCGGGGTGTTCGATACCGATGCCGAGCGCGCGCGCGCCGTGGCCGACGAGCTCGGTACGACGGCGTTCCCGGATCTCGACGCGCTGCTGGATCGCGCCGAGGCGGTGACCGTGGCGGTGCCGACCCAGGCCCATCATGCGGTGGGCACCCAGGCGTTGAGCCGCGGCGTGCCGGTCCTCATGGAGAAGCCGCTCGCCGCCACCGTGGCGGAGGCCGACCTGCTGATCGCCGAGGCGGCGCGAGGCGGACTGCAGCTCCAGGTGGGCCACATCGAGCGCTACAACCGGGCCCTTCGCGCCGCCGAGGCGTACCTGGACGGGCCCCGCTACATCGAGAGCCATCGCCTGGCGCCGTTCCAGCCGCGCGGCACCGACGTCGCCGTGGTGCTCGACCTCATGATCCACGATCTCGATCTGGTGCTCCATCTGACCGGAGGCGGCGCGGCAACCGAGGTCCGCGCCTCCGGACTGTCCCTCCTGAGCTCCCATCTCGATCTGGCCAACGCGCGGGTCGAATTCGCCAACGGCGCGGTCGCGCTCGCCACCGCGAGCCGGGTCTCGCGCGAGCGCGTGCGGCGGCTCCGGGTGTTCCAGCCGAACGGCTACCTGTCACTCGACCTCGCGAGCGGGGCGGGGGAGTTCATGCGGGTCCGGAGCGACTGGCGGCCCGGCACCGGCAATGCGCTCTCGGACGTGGTGGAGCGCATCGTGCTCGAGGCACCTGAGGCCGACGCGCTCCAGCTCGAGCTGAGGAGCTTCGTCCATGCGGTACGGGGCCAGCGCGAGGTCGTGGTGAGCGGCGAGGAAGGGCGCGCCGCGCTGGCCCTCGCGCTTCGGGTGGCGGCCGCGGTGCGGACGTCGCCGCTCGTTCCCGCGGTCGGATGATTGCCCGGCAGGCTCCGCGCATCTTCGTCTCCGCCGGCGAGCCCTCGGGCGACCTCCACGGCGCCGGTGTCATCCGCGCCTTGCGCGCCCGCCATCCGGACGCCGTGATCGAGGCGCTGGGCGGCCCGCAGATGGCGGCGGCGGGTGCGACGATCCGTTATCCGATGGAAGGGCTGGCAGCGTTCGGCCTGGTGGAGGTCGTCACCAAGCTGGGCGCGCACGTGCGGCTCCTGCGCGCGCTCAAGGCCGATTTCCGCGCCGGCCGCTACCACCTGGTCATCCTGATCGACTACCCTGGCTTCCACGTGCGGGTGGCCGAGGCGGCACGCGCGGCGGGAACCAAGGTGCTCTACTACATTGCGCCCCAGCTCTGGGCCTGGCGTCCGGGTCGGGCGCGGAGGTTCGCCTCGGCGGTGGACCGCCTGGCGGTGGTGCTGCCGTTCGAGCAGCGGTTCTTCAGCGAGCTGGGCCTCAGGAGCGACTACGTCGGGCATCCGCTGGTCGATCGGGAGGGCTGGCCCACCAGAGCCGAGGCCCGCGCCCG
>DATEJD010000163.1:0-6608 GCA_035278325.1 Gemmatimonadales bacterium
GGCTTATCGGATACGCGAGCGGGTCTGAGCGCCGGCCGGCCGGCCGGCGCGCCGCCGCCGCGCCGGCCACGGCCCACGCATCGGGAATGAGTCGCCAGGGTTCATGCAACGCGACCTGAATCGGCTGACCGCACAGATCTACGACCTGGTGGTGGTGGGCGGCGGGATTCATGGCGCCTGCATCGCCTGGGATGCGACGCAGCGGGGTCTCCAGGTCGCGCTGGTGGAGCGCTACGATTTCGGCTCGGCCACCTCGGCCAGCAGCCTCCGGATCGTACACGGAGGGCTCCGCTCGCTCACCCGCGGCAACTTCCGCCGGATGCGCGAGTCCAACCGGGAGCGCTCCGCCCTGCTCCGGATCGCCCCCACGCTGGTGAAGCCTCTCCCGGTGGTCATTCCCACGTCTGGCCAGGGTGCCACCAGCGGGTCCGCGCTCAAGACCGTGCTCCGCCTGCACGACCTGCTCTCGTCCAGCCGCAATCGCGAGCTGGACTCCGACCATCACCTTCCCGACGGCCGACTCCTCCCGCTCGAAGAGTGTCACCGCCTGTTCGGAGCCTTCCCGCCGAGCGCCACGGGCGGCGCGCAGTGGTGGGACGCAAGGCTCCACCATCCCGAGCGGCTCACCCTCGCCTTCGTACGTGAGGCGGCGGCCAACGGGGCCGCCGTCGCCAACTACTGCCAGATGGATCGGTTGCTGGTCGAGAACGGCACGGCAACCGGGGTTCGCGCGTTGGACGTCCTGGGCGGGGATACCCTGGACATCCGGGGGCGAAGAGTGGTCATCGCTGCCGGGCCCTGGACTCCGCTTCTCTGTGGTCAGGCCGCCGCGGTCGCGCCGCAGGCGTTCGCGCTCAACATCGAGGTCTCCGGCCGGTTAGCCGAAGCGGCGGTCGGCGTCCGGTCCCCCGCGAATCGCGCGGCCGATCCCGTCATGGGCGGCGGCCGGTTCCTGTTCCTGGTCCCACTCGAGGCCACCACCCTTTTGGGAACCTGGTACGTTCCATGGAAGGGCCAGGACCCGGATGCGCTGGTCCGCCAAGGCGCGGCGGCCCTCATCGAGGAGTTCAACGCGGCCTGCCCCGGGCTCGCGCTGGCCGAACCGGACCTGGTGCGGTGCCAATGGGGCCTCTTGCCCCTCAAGGCTGGGCGGGAGCCGGGCCGATCTGACGCTTTGGCCGGCCGCGCACGTGTCATAGACCACGGATTCGGTTTTGGGCCCCGCCATATGTTGTCGGTCGAAGGCGTCAAATTCACTACTGCCAGGGGAATAGCGGAATCCGTCGTCACCGGGGTTGCGACCAGCTTGGGGCGAGGGAGGATCCCTTGCCGCTCGGCTGACATCAGGATCGACCGCCCGGAAGACGAGGTCGGTGGCCCGCTTCGCACTCAGATCGACCGGGCGATACGAGAGGAGATGGCAGTACGGCTGTCAGACGTAGTCTTCCGACGAACCTCCTTGAGTCTCCAGCTCCCGCCTACCAGGGGAGTTGTCGCCGACGTCGCGAGGATCGTCGCCGATACCCTCGGATGGACCAAGGCGCGGGAGGCGGACGAGATCGCCGACGTAGTCCGGCGCCTGCACCCGTTCGGAACGACCATGGGGCCCGCGGGGTGAAGATCCTGGTTCTGGCGCCCCACCCCTTCTTCCAGGCGAGGGGAACGCCGCTGGCCGTGCGGACCGTGCTCGAGTTTCTCAGCGCGCGCGGGCATCAGGTGGATGTGCTGACGCTCCATGAGGGTGAGGACGTGACGATTCCCGGGTGCCGGATCCACCGCATTCCCCGGCTGCCCGGCATCCGGAACGTTCGCGCAGGGTTCTCGGTCAAGAAGCTGGTGTGCGACGCGGTAATGGTGGTCCTATGCCTGCGCATGGTCCGGCGCACGCGGTATGACCTGATTCATGCAGTGGAGGAGGCGGCGTTCATCGGCGCCCTGGCCAGCGCGGTGTCCGGCATCCCCTACATTTACGACATGGACTCCTCGCTGGCCGAGCAGCTGGTGGAGCGGTTTCCGCGACTCCACCCGCTGCTGCCGTTCCTGCGCTACTGCGAGTCCATCGCGGTGCGCCGGAGCATCGGCGTGCTGACGGTGTGCGCCGCGCTCGAGGACGTCGCCCATGCGCACGCGCCCGGCAAGCCGGTCGGGCGGGTCGAGGACAGCACGCTGCTGTCCCGGTCGGACGGCCTCACCGCCGGGGACGGCCTGCTGCCGACCGATCTCAGGCCCGCGGGACCGGTGGCCATGTACGTCGGCAATCTCGAGCGCTACCAGGGGATCGACCTGCTGCTCCAGGGCTTCCGGATCACCCTGCGGCGGCTGCCGAGCGCGAGCCTCGTGATCGTGGGTGGGCGGGAAGACGACATCCGGCGCTATCGGACCATGGCGACGGGGCTCGGGATCGATTCGCGGGTGTATTTCCTGGGACCGCGGCCGCTCAACGAGCTGTCCGGGCTGCTGCGCCGGGCGGACGTGCTGGTGTCTCCCCGACTCAAGGGGCTGAACACGCCGATGAAGATCTATTCCTACCTCGACTCGGGAACCGCGGTGCTGGCCACCCGGCTGCCGACTCACACCCAGGTACTGGACGACCGGACCGCGTACCTGGTGGATCCCGACCCCACCGCCCTGGGCGCCGGCCTCGCGACCCTGCTCAGCGACGGCGCCCTGCGCGAGCGCCTGGGCGCGAGGGCCAAAGCCTACGTGCAGGATGAGTTCACGCCCGAGGCCGCGAGGCGGAAGCTGGCCTCTTTCTACGACGCCATGGAGGCAAGGATCGCCGGGGTCCAGGCGTGAAGGTCCTCTGGCAGTCGCCCACCGTGCGCAGCATGGTGGTATACGCGCTCTCGGGCATCGGGTTCACGGGATCGAACCTGATCCTCGCGCGGGTGCTCCCCACCGAGCAGTACGCCGTGTTCACGCTGGTCATCGCCCTGGGCAATCTGGGGTATGCGCTGGCCCCGGCCGGGTTGGACGGACTGGTCAACCGCCGCCACCTGGAGCCCGGTCGCCGACTGTTCCGGTCGGCGGCGATGGTCTCCACGCTCGTCGGGCTCGGATTCGGCATCGTCGGGATGGCGAGCTACGGCATGTCGGCGCCGCTCGCCTTCATGCTGTTCGTCTCGTCGGCCGCCGGCGGCCTCATGATCGTGGCTGGCGCGCGATTTCAGAGCGAGCAGCGATTCGCCCAGTCGCTCCTGCTGGGCCAGAGCCCCAATATCGTGCTGCTGGCCGCGGCGCTGGTCTCGGTGATCGCGCACGAGGCCGGCGCCTGGCTCCCGGTGCTGATCTCGACCGTCGGCTTCGTGGTGGCGGCGTGGATCGGGTGGGCCATCCTCGCGCGCGAGCGGCGCGAGCGCCACTCGCCGACCGAGCTGCCGTTCTCGTGGGGCGAGGCGCTGGCGTTCGCCGGCATGAACGCATCGGGTCTGGTACTGATCCAGCTCGAGCGGCTGGTCATTCCTCATGCGCTCCCGCTCACGGACCTGGCGGTGTACGGCGTGCTCGGCGCCATCGCCGGGTCGCTGTACCGCGTCATGCAGATGGGCGTGGGCTTCAGCCTTCTCCCACGCCTCAGGGCTGCCGAGTCCGTCATGGAGCGGCGCCGGCTGGTCTTCCACGAAGCCAGGCTGGTGGGCGGGATGATCCTCGTAGGATCGCTGGTGGTGTGGTTCGCCACGCCGCTGGTGGAGCGCTACCTCCTGGCCGGCAAATACCATCTGCCCGGCGCCCTGCTGCTCGCGGCGATCGTGAGCGGGGTCGGGAAGATCGCCAACGCGTTCTCCAAGGCCACGGCGGCCGCCGTCGCCGATCCACGCGAGCTCTCGCTGGTGAACCTCTTCGGGTGGGTATCGGTCGTGCTCGGCGTCGCCGGTGCCTTCGTGGGAGCGCACTGGGGGCTCACCGGGCTGATCTACGGGGTGGCGATCGGCTGGTTCCTCCGCGCCGCCTTCGCGTTCGTGCTGGTCGGACGGCACCTGCGCCTGCCGGTCTCGATTCCCGCGGTGGCGCCCTAGCGGCGAAGGCCGGGCCGCGATGAACGCCGCTGAGACCGAATGGGCGCTGGCGCTGTTTCGGAGATCGGTGCTCAAGCAGGCCAAGCTCCGTCGCATCCTCGAGCTGCTGGACGATCCCGCCGGCAAGACCAACCTCGACATCGGCGCCGACAACGGCGTCATCAGCTACCTGCTGCGGCAGCGGGGCGGCCGCTGGGCCAGCGCGGATCTGGACGAGCGGGCGGTCGCCTCCATCCGGCAGCTCGTGGGCACCGACGTCTACCGGCTCGATGGCGCGCGGCTGCCGTTCGCCGACCGGAGCTTCGACCAGGTGGTGGTGGTGGACTACCTGGAGCACATCGAGGACGATCGTGGGTTCGCCCGGGAGCTGGCGCGCATTCTCGTGCCCGGCGGACGGGCCATCGTGAACGTGCCCCATCTTCAGCCCGGCTCGCCGCTCAACCGGTTCCGGCACTGGATCGGCCTTACCGACGAGTGGCACGGGCACGTCCGCCCGGGCTACTCGGTGCGATCGCTGCGCGAGACGCTCGGACCGAAGTTTCGAATTGACCGCGCGGTGACCTACTCGCGCTTCGGCTCGGAGCTGGTGGACACCACGCTCAACGGGCTCTATGAGGTGATGCGGCGACGGACGGGGGGCCCGGCATCCAGCAAGGGCAGCGTGGTGACGCAGACAGACGTGCGGCGCTATCGGCAGCAGTTTCGGATGCTCACCCTGCTCTATCCCGCGCTCCGGCTCACCGCCGCCGCCGACGTGCTGCTCCCGTGGCAGCCCGGCCACAAGCTGATTATCGCGGCCACGCTCACCTGAGCCGCGGAATGTGACGCACACCGACACCAGCGGATCGGCGCGGGTGACAGCCGTCACAACCCGCCGCGCCGGCAGGGTGCATCGTGTGGCGATGCCGGAGATTCTCCCGAAGCACTTTCCCGCGCCGCCCCGGTCACGATGGTGGCGGCCGTGACGCGTCTGCGAGCGACCGTGGCGGCGTGGCTCGCGCGCCTTCCCGGCGGCACGTTCGGCCAGAGCGTCGTGGCGCTCGCGTCCGGCACGGCCATGGCTCAGCTCCTCCTGGCGCTGGCCATGCCGGTCCTCACCCGGCTGTACACGCCGGCCGACTACGGCAGCCTGGCCGTCTATTCCTCCGCGCTCACGGTGCTGCTGGTGGTCGCCTCGCTCCGATACGAGATCGCCATTCCGTTGCCGGAGGACGAAGGGACCGCGGCGTCGCTGCTCGGGCTTGCGGTCGCGCTCCTCGCCGGCACGGCCGTGACCCTTGCGGTGCTCGTCTGGGTGGGCGGGGACGCGTTCGTCCAGCTGTTCAAGGTGCCCGCGCTCCGGCCCTATCTCTGGCTGGTGCCGGTCGGCCTGTTCGGGGCGGGCATGTACCAGGCGCTGTCCTACTGGGCCATCCGGCGGAGCGCGTTCACCCGGATCGCGCGCACCAAGCTGAGCCAGGGCATCGGGCAGGTGGTAAGCCAGCTCGCGCTGGGCGTGGCCCGCGTGGGCGCGCCGGGTCTCCTCATCGGCGATGTGATCGGCCGGGTGGCGGGTGGCGGCGGACTCGCGCTGCTCGCCTGGCGCGACCGCCCCGCGTCGCTGGTGAGCGGAGCCAGCCTGGCGGCGGCCGCCAGCCGGTATCGCCGGTTTCCGCTGCTCACGACCTGGGCGGGGTTGCTCAACATCGGGAGCCTGCAGCTCCCCTCGCTCATGTTCGCGGCCAGCTTCGGGGCCGTCGCGGCGGGTCTCTACTCCCTCAGCTACAAGATGCTGGTCCTGCCGACGATGCTGATCGCGCAGGCGGTGGGCCAAGTGTTTCTCTCCCGGGCCGCGGGCCTGGCGCGGGAGCCCGACCGGCTTCGGCGACTCACCGAGCGCACGGCGCTGGTGCTGTTCGCCTGCGGGCTCCCGGTGTTCGCCACGGTGGGGCTGAGCGGCCCCTGGCTGTTCGCTACCGTGATGGGCAGCCAGTGGGAGCAGGCGGGCCGGTACGCGCAGGTGCTCGCGCCCTGGTTCGTCTTCTGGGTGGTGAGCAATCCGCTGAGCGGGCTTTTGAGCGTCCGCGAGTGGCAGGGGTCGGCGCTGGCGTTCGCCGCGTTCGAGTTCTCGCTGCGGCTGGCTTCGCTCGTGATCGGCGCGCGGCGCGGATCGCCCATGCTGGCGGTGGCGCTGCTCTCGGCGAGCGGCGTCATCATCGCCGTCGCCTCGATCGCGCGGTTCCTGCACGCGGGCCACAGCTCGATCCTGCATCTGGCGCTGCCGGCCGGGCGGCTGGTCGCGCTGGCCGCGGCATTGCTGCTGCCGGCGGCGGCGGCGCTCTACACCGGACACGAGCGGCTGGGCATCGCCGCGTGCGCGCTGGCGGTGGCCGGCTACTACGCGGTGGTCCTCCGCTCGGAGGCGGCCTCGCGCATCCTGCTTCTCCGGCCGGACCCGGCAACGTGAGAATCGTCTACGTCACCCAGCGCCTGCCGTTCGGCCACGGCGAGACGTTCATCGTCCCCGAGATCGAGGCGCTGCTCGATGCCGGCCACGAGGTGCTGGTGATTCCGCGCCGCTCGACCGAGCCCATCGCCCACGACGACGTCGAC
>DATEJD010000164.1:0-2835 GCA_035278325.1 Gemmatimonadales bacterium
CTGGGGCGGCGCGTTGCGCTCGAGCAGCGTGGCCAGCACCCGATTCACCTCGGCGGTGGGGACCCGGCGCTCGCGCTCCTCCGCCACCTCCAGGATCAGCTCCAGGATGCGGCGCACCCGCTGGCCCGTGAGCGCGCTCGCATACACGAACGGCACGTAGCGCAGGAAAGGCGCCTTCTCGATCAACGCCTCCTGGCCGCGGCGCGCGGTGTTGGCGTCTTTCTCCTCGACCAGGTCCCACTTGTTCACCACGACGATCACCGCCGCGCCTTGATCCCACGCCTGCGTGGCGATCCGGAGGTCCTGATTGTGGAGCCCCACCGTGGCGTCGACCACGAGCACGCACACGTCGGCCCGCTCGATGGCCCGCTCGGTGCGGAGCGTGGCATAGAACTCCAGGTCATCTTCTACTTTAGCACGACGCCGTAAGCCTGCGGTATCAATGAAGTTGAGCGATCTACCGTTGTACCGCAAGAGGGAGTCGATGGCGTCCCGCGTGGTCCCGGCCTCGGGCGCCACGACATGCCGCTCCTCGCCCAGGAGCCGGTTCACCAGTGACGACTTCCCCGCATTGGGCCGGCCCACCACCGCGACGGCGACGGTGGTCTCATCCTCGGCCTCGGTGCGCGGCGGCAGGCGCTCCACCACCGCGTCGAGCAGGTCGCCGCTCCCCTTCCCCACCGCCGCGCTCACGCCATGCGGATCGCCGAAGCCGAGCCGATAGAAGTCGTATTGCGCGGTGCTGCGCTCGAGATCGTCGAGCTTGTTCACCGCGACCACCACCGGGCGCTGGGCGGTGCGCAGCCGCTCGGCGATGGCCGCGTCCACCGGATTCATGCCTTCGCGCCCGTCCACCACGAACACCACGACGTCCGCTTCGTCCAGCGCGAAATCGACCTGCTGCCGGATGGCGCGGTCCATCGACTCGTTCGACTCGGGCAGCAGCCCGCCGGTGTCCACCACCCAGAAGCGGCGCCCCTGCCACTCCGCGTCGCCGAAGTGGCGGTCGCGCGTGGTGCCGGGGCGCTCGGAGACGATCGCCGGCCGGCCGCCGACGATGCGATTGAACAGCGTGGACTTTCCCACGTTGGGACGGCCCACGATCGCGACGGTGGGCCGGCTCACGCCGCCACCGGCTCGTGCAGCGCGTCCACGAAGTCCTTGGAGAGCCGGAGCTCCATCGGCACCGACGCCGACAGGAGCGCCAGGCTCATGCTGTCCATGAAGAGCCCGTCATCGTTGATCGACTCGCCGGGCAGGAGCGCCAGGTCGAGATCGCGGCGTCCAGCGAGCGCCGCCTGCAGCGCGGTGCCGGGAAGCAGGCCCGCCGTGGTGACCGACGGACCGAACAGCGAGTTCACCACAGTGATGAGCTCGAAGCGCGCCCCCGTGGCCCGCGAAAGCGGCTCGAGCACCATCGGCATCAGCTGGCCCATCGCGGTGCCGGTCACCACGCCAATGCGACGGCCCTCCCAACCCTGGAGCGCCTCGAGGCCTTCCGCGATGCGGCGCTGCAGCCAGCGCACGCTGCCCACGCCGTTCTCGACCTGGTCGAAGCCGTCGTAAATCTCCGCCGGCGGGAGGTCGACGCCGGCGCGAAGGTAGAGCTCGTCGGCGCCGAACGCCCAGTGCGTGCCGCGCTCCTGGAGCGCGACGGCCGCGCGCGCCTCCACCAGCCGGATCGCGGCCTGGCACTCCTCGGCCGTAGGCTCCCTCACCAGGTGGTGCTTGCTGTACTCGGTGAGGCCCACCGGCACCACGGAGCAGCCCAGGATCGCGGGCCCGAAATCGTACAGCTCGCGCATGGTCTGCTCCAGGACGGCGCCATCATTCACCCCGGGCGACATCACGATCTGGGTGTGGAACTGGATCCCGTGGTCGGCGAAGTGGCGGAGCTGCGGGAGGATCTCGGGCGCGGTGGGGTTCCGGAGCAGATACCGGCGAACCGTGGGATCGGTGGCGTGCACCGACACGTACAGCGGCGAGAGCCGGTACTCGATGATCCGCTCCACGTCGCGCGGCTTGAGATTGGTGAGGGTGGCGAAGTTGCCGTAGCGAAACGAGAGCCGGTAATCGTCATCGCGGATGTAGAGCACGTCGCGCAGGCCGTCCGGGAGGCCGTCCACGAAACAGAAGTCGCAGCGGTTGGCACAGCGACGAATGCGGGCCGGCTCGAGCGACACGCCGAGCGGCTCACCCAGCGGGCGCTCGATGTCGAACTCGATCTCCTCGCCGTCGGGCTGTCGGACGTGGAGGAGAAATGCCTCCTCCGCCGTGAGGAATTCCCAGTCGAGGAAGTCCTCGAGCGGGCGACCGTCGACGTGAAGGAGCTCGGTGCCCGGCACCAGGCCGAGCTCCTCGGCGATCGACTCCCGCTGAACCGCTGTTACCCGAATCATGCGTGCGTGCCTTCCAGGTCAGGCTGTGGCCACGAGCCGGGAAAGATCGCCTTGGAGGTCGGTAAATTCAAGAAGGAAAATCACTTCCCCTAGGTGCGGCGAAGTGACTTGTGAGGCGGATCAGGCCAGCAGCGCGAGCAGCGCGTCGCCGTAGGCTTCGAGCTTGGCGGGGCCGATGCCGCGCACCCGTGCCAGTGCCTCGCGATCGCGTGGATGGATGGCGGCCAGAGCCTCGAGCGTGCTGTCGTGGAAGATCACGTAGGATGGGAGGCCTTTGCGCCGCGCCTCCTCGCGCCGCCAGGTCTTGAGCCGGTCGAGCAGCGACGGATCGGGCTCCAGTGGCGGCGGCGCGGCGGTATCGAGCGATGAGGTGACCTGGCTTGCGGCCGCCCCCGTTGCCCGCGCATCCGGCGCCCCGGACAGCGTGGGGCCCGAT
>DATEJD010000165.1:0-6800 GCA_035278325.1 Gemmatimonadales bacterium
GGCCTCGAGCTTGGTCGGGTGGTGGGGATCGCGCTCACGCACGAGCACGGCGACCACGCCTCGGGCGCCCCCCGGTTGGCCCGTCGGCTCGGCGTTCCGGTGCTCACCGCGCCCGGCACGTGGGATCGCCTGGCGCCCCGCATGCGCCAGGCGGCCCATCGCGGCATCGGGTTTCAGGCGGTCCTCGAGCGGGGCCCGTTCCGGGTCCGCGCCTGCCCCACGAGCCACGACGCGGCCGAGCCGCTGGCCCTGGCGGTACGCACAGCGGATGGCACCGGGGTCGGCGTCGCCTACGACCTGGGCCGGCCCACAGCCGCCGTGCGCTATCTGCTGCGGGACCTTACGGCGCTGGTGCTCGAGGCAAATCACGACGAGGTGGCGCTCCGCACCAGCGGCTATCCGCCGGTGGTGCAGCGACGCATCGCCGGCTCGGGCGGCCACCTCTCCAACCGCGCCGCCGCCGAGCTCCTGGCCGAGCTGCACCACCCGGGACTGTCGGTCGTCGTGCTGGCGCACCTGAGCCACCGCTGCAATACCGCGGCCGATGCGAGGGCCGCGGTCGCGCCCGCGCTCAGGCGGGTCGGGTTCGCCGGCGCGCTCCACGTGGCGGCGCAGGATGCGCCACTGCCGCCGATCGAGGTGTCGGCGCCGGTGCGGGAGCAGTTGGGGTTGGCGCTTTGAGGGCGATAGGGCGATAGGGCGATAGGGCGATAGGGCGATAGGGGGCGCTCGGGATGAGGACGCCGGCGCGTCCTCCGTCCTATCGCCCTATCGTCCTATCGCCCTCCGTCCTTATCGGGATCCGCCGGCACCGGCACCGAGTCCGGCCGCGGCGTGGGTGGGCCCACCTTCTGAAACGTGACCGGCTCGTTCAGGTCGCCGCCTGAGAGCGTGAGGTTCTTGCCTTTGAGCTTGAGTCGGTAGTTGACCCACTCGCCGCCCAGCGCCAGCGCAAGGCTGTCGCCCACGATGCGCCAGCGGACGGTCTGGGTGCCGTAGCTCGCGCTGCTGTCGGGCCGTACGATCACGATGCGCGGGCCTTCCTTCTTCTGATCCTGCTTGAGATCGAACTTCCAGGTGCCGAGAATCGCCGCCTGCTGGGCGCCGGCGAGACGTGGGGCCAGCAGCAGTGTCCCCAGCAGGATCCAACCGAACCTCACGATGTCCTCCCAGGGTGACGGAATCCGCGGCTCAGTCGACCGCGCGGAAGTCTAACCGCGGACTCCGTGCCAACCAACCGTCGGCCCAGCCGTCAGCGACCCAACGGGATCCCGAAGCCCACCGCGAGGTGGACGTCATTCTGGGTCTTCTTGTCCGCCTCGAGGGTGGTCTCGTCGATGCGGGTGCCGTAGATGTAGTCGTCGGCGGCCACATAGAAGCTGAGCAGGCTGCCGAGTCGGAACCCGAGGGTCGCGCCGGCCACGCCGCCGATGTCGTCCTTGTCGCTCGCGTCCCGGTACGCGTCCCCGCCCCGCCGGATGTAGCTGGCGCCGCCGCTCAGGCTGAACCAGACCGGCGAGGTCACCGGCAGCACATAGAAGGTGGCGCGTGCGGACCCGAAGAGCAGGTTGGCGTTGTCCTTCACCTGCTGTCCGGTGGCCAGGTCGAGCTTGAGATCGCTTGGCACGTAGGTCACGGTCGTGAGGATGCCGAATCGCGGACTGATGTTCAGACCGAGGCGGCCCCCGACGGCGAGTGCCACCTCCTGCTTGAACGACTCCCCGTTGGCGGCCTTCACCAGCTCGCTGGTCGGGATATACACACCTACGGTGGGTGAAATCGAAACCCGCTGGGCCGCGGCGGGATTACTCACGGCGGCCAGGGCCAGGATGACCAGACCGAGCACGGCAGGACGCGAAGAACGGGACACGGCGACCTCCTCCGGGGGTTATGGCGAGTGCCGCACAGGGCGGCGGGGCTGTCTGCTGGGACCTATCCGCAAGACGTACGCTTCGCGGCCCGATTCTCACCGGGCCTGTGCACCTGCTGCTAGGGACCCGGCTGCGCGGAGCGGATCAGCTGACCGGCGTGCGGCGAAGTCGCGCCCGGACACCCATGTGGCCCGTCCCGAACACACGAGCGCCCCGGGATTGCACCCGGGGCGCCCTGAGAAGATCCCTCGCTGCGCTCGGGATACCGGACCGCCAGTGAACTTAGGGGGCCGCTTTCGCGACCCCCTGAGTTCAGCCGATCTCAGTACATCCCGCCCATGCCGCCGCCCGGAGGCGCGGCCGGCGCCGGCTTCTCTTCCTTCTTCTCGACCACCACGCACTCGGTGGTGAGCAGGAGGCCGGCAATCGACGCCGCGTTCTGCAGCGCCGTGCGGGTGACCTTGGTCGGGTCGATGACGCCGGCCTTGACCAGGTCCTCGTAGTTGTCGGTCGCGGCGTTGTAGCCGAAGTTCTTCTCCTTCGACTCCTTGACCCGCGCCACCACGATCGAGCCCTCGGCGCCCGCATTCTGGGCGATCATCCGGATGGGCTCCTCCAGCGCGCGCCGCACGATGTCGACGCCGATCTTCTCGTCGTCGGTGCCGCGGAGCTTGTCCAGCGCCGACTGGGCGCGGATCAGCGCGACGCCACCGCCGGCCACGATACCCTCCTCGACGGCCGCACGGGTCGCGTGCAGCGCGTCCTCGACCCGAGCCTTCTTCTCCTTCATCTCGGTCTCGGTCGCGGCGCCGACGTTGATCACGGCCACGCCACCGGAGAGCTTGGCCAGCCGCTCCTGCAGCTTCTCGCGGTCGTAGTCGCTGGTGGCCTTGTCGATGGCGGCCTTGATCTCGTTGATTCGGCCCGAGATCGCGTCCTCCTTGCCCCGGCCGTCCACGACCGTGGTGTTGTCCTTGTCGATCACGATCCGCTTGGCCCGGCCGAGATCGTTGAGCGTCGCGTTCTCGAGCTTGAAGCCGACTTCCTCGGAGATGACCTGGCCGCCGGTGAGGACGGCGATGTCGCGCAGCATCTCCTTCCGGCGGTCACCGAAGCCCGGGGCCTTGACGGCCGCGACCTTGAGGGTGCCGCGGAGCTTGTTCACCACCAGGGTGGCCAGCGCCTCGCCCTCGACGTCCTCCGCGATGATCAGGAGGGGACGGCCGCTCTGCGCGACCTTCTCCAGCACCGGGAGCAGCTCCTTCATCGCCGAGATCTTCTTGTCGTGGATCAGGAGGTAGGCGTCGTCCAGCACGGCCTCCATCTTCTCCGGATCGGTGACGAAGTAGGGCGACAGGTAGCCGCGGTCGAACTGCATGCCGTCCACGGTCTCGAGCGTGGTCTCGAGGCCCTTGGCCTCCTCGACCGTGATGACGCCGTCCTTGCCGACCTTCTCCATCGCCTCGGCGATCAGGTTCCCGATCTCCTTATCGTTGTTCGCGGAGATGGTACCGACCTGGGCGATCTCCTTCTTGCCGGCCGAGGGGACCGACAGCGTCTTGAGCTGCTCGACGATGGTCTCGACGGCCTTGTCGATGCCGCGCTTGAGCTCCATCGGGTTGGCGCCCGCGGTGACGTTCTTGAGGCCCTCGCGGAAGATCGCCTGCGCGAGCACGGTGGCGGTGGTGGTGCCGTCGCCGGCCAGGTCGCTGGTCTTGGTGGCGACCTCCTTCACCATCTGCGCACCCATGTTCTCGATCGGATCGGTCAGCTCGACTTCCTTGGCGACGGTGACGCCGTCCTTGGTGACGGTCGGCGAGCCGAACTTCTTGTCGATGACGACATTCCGGCCCTTGGGGCCGAGGGTGACCTTGACCGCCTCGGCGAGGGCGTCGACGCCCCGCTTGAGCTTGGCCCGGGCGTCGGTGTTGAAGAGGAGTTCCTTCGCAGCCATCTGTGTTTCTCCTTGGTGTGGACGAGCTGAAATCAGCCGAGCTTGGCGAGGACGTCGGTGGCCTTGATGATGACGTATTCGTCACCCTCGAACGTGTACGGCGTCCCGCTGTACTTCCCGTAGATGACCTGATCGCCGACCTTGAGCTCCATCGGGACGCGGGCGCCCTTCTCGAACCGGCCGGGACCGACCGCGATGACCTCGCCCTGGGTGGGCTTTTCCTTCGCCGTGTCCGGGATGTAGAGGCCGCCGCGCATCGACTCGGTCTCCTCGGCCGGCGCGATGACCACACGGTCCTCGAGCGGCTGGATCTTGAGGGTGGGCTTGGCCTTGGTCGCAGTCGCCATTTCTGTCCTCCACAGCATGATTATGGGTAATAGAAAACGTTGTGTGACAGAGAGTTAGCACTCAGAGCGCCGGAGTGCTAATCAACTGGCCGCAAAGATAAAGCGGTCGACCGTCGTGTCAAGCGACTGGTCCGGCCGCTCCGCTGGGCAAGTCAGGGACCGCGAAAGGTGGTCAATTCGGCAGGCATTCGACGGACGGCGAACAGGTCGGCTCCGTCGAGCCGACAGGGGGTACGTCAGACCGGCAGGCACGAGTTGGCAGAGAGTCTGGATCCGGCAGCGCGACTCCGAGTCGGACCCGCGGCTGAGTCGGAGCCGCGGCTGAGTCTGAGCCGCGGGCGAGCGGCCGCGCCTGGCGTGCTACAAACCGGCGAGCGCGTTACAAATCGAAGCGCAGCTCGCCGCCGATGTAGCGGCTCTCGTGGCGGAAGAACTGCCGCTGGGTGGAGAGTCCGTCGTGCGCGATGAGCGCGAGGCCGATCTCGCGCCGCCCACCGGGCCGTGATACGGCGATCCCCAGCTTGGCGGAGGTGCTGATGCGCCAGTCGGTGGCCGCCTCGCCCTGGAAGAAGATCCCGCCGACCGGCCGCACCGGCCCACCGAAGAAGTGACCGAAGGGGCGTCCCTCGTAGTCGGCGGCTAGCGCGGCGCCGGGCCGCTTGAGGCCCAACTCGTCGATCAGCACGTAGCTCAGGTTGCCGGTGATGCGAACCGGGCCGCGGCCGTACGTGAGCCAAGCGGCCGCCACCTCGCGGGTCCAGTCTAGCCGAGTCGCGCTGAAGCGCTCGCTGTACTCATCGCCCAGGTGACTGCTCTCGTGATAGACCTCGCCGGTGACGGTCCACGCACCCAGCACTGCGGTAGTGTTGATCCCCACCACCCAGTCGTTGCTGATGAGGGCGCTCTTCCGGTCGCCCAGGCTGAAGCGCCCGTACACCTGGGTGCCGAAGCCGAGCGTGACCGGCCGCTCGCCCCGGCGGAGCGCGAGCACCGGGAAGTTCTCCCCTACCGCCACCTCCGCCTCGGGCTCAGGCCCGAAGTCGCTGTCGCCCCGTCGGGCCGAGAAGATCCGGCCAACCAGTCCGTGCACCCGGGGCGATGCCTCGGGCAACTCGAAGCTCTGGACATCGGGGAAGATGCGGGCCTGCGCGGCGGCTCGGATCGGCGCGCTCAGGAGCAGAAGACACCCCAGCAGGCGCCACGAACGGCTGCTTGACATTGACCTGACGCCCTCAGAAGTTCCGCACGCTCACGCCGATGCCACGGGATGGTGGAACGCGCGTAACTTGCCCGGCGGCGGGAGGCGGCGCAATGCCGTGTCCCCCGTCCTTCCTCGTCGCGGAGTCTGCATGATGCTGTGGAGTCTGATGCTGGCCACCACCGCCCTCGCGGGGCCGGGCCCCGTGCCTCCGGCCACCGTCACGGTCGCGGTGGACTCGTCCAAGCACGAGCTCACGATCACCGCCGGGCCGTACGACCTGCCGAACATGCCCCCGATGGACGACCATGCGATGATGGATCTCGGCATGTCGCACGACACGCCGGTCCAGCACTTCGAGTGGCCCATCGACGGGTGGTTCCGCGGTTTCCGGGTGGCGCTCACCGATGCCCAGGGCCACGATGTCCCGCGGCACGTAATGCACCACCTGATCATGGTCAACTTCAGCCGTCGTCAGCTCATCTATTCGGCGGCAGAGCGCCTCATGGGGGCCGGCACGGAGACCGATCAGGAAGTGAGCGTGCCCAAGACCATCGGCGTGCCGATGAGTCCGGGCATGAAGCTGGGGATGTATGTCGCCTGGCACAATGACACCGGCAAGGACCTGAACGGCGTCTATCTCAAGCTGACCATGCTGTGGACGCCCAAGAATCAGAACCCTCGGCCGGTCAACTCCATGCCCATCTACATGGACGTGAACCTCACCGTGGGCGCCAGCAACACCTTCGACGTGCCGCCGGGCAAGTCGACCAAGTCGTACGAGTTCACCCTCCCGGTGGGCGGCCGGCTGCTCGGCGTGGGCGGCCACATGCACGACTACGGCGTGGACGTGCGGCTCGAGGACGCTGAGACGGGCAAGGTGCTCACCAGCGTCGTGGCCACCCGTGACGCCCAGGGCAAGGTCACCAAGATCAGCCGTCGTCTGTTCGGTGTGAGCGGCGAAGGCCTCAAGCTCAAGGCCAACCATCGGTACCGGGTGGTGGGTGACTACGACAACCCCACCGGCGAAACCAAGATCAAGGGCGCGATGGCCCACATGGTCGGCCTGTTCGTGCCCGACGACATGTCGAAGTGGCCCAAGATCGATCCCAGCGACCCGACCTACCAGCGCGATCTGGCCTCCCTCCAGGTCCGCGGCGACCGTCCGGACCACGAGGGGATGAAGATGGACCACGGGCAGATGGATCACGGGCAGATGGATATGGAGCACGGGCACAATCATCAGTAGGACGGAAGGACGGAAGGACGGAAGGACGGAAAGACGGAAGGACCATCGGAAGGGTCGGACCGGGGACTCGAAAGAGCCGCGCGACCACCCTCATCCCGAGCGAAGCGAGGGACCTTGTCGGGGAATGGCTCGAGTCATTCCCCGACAAGGTCCCTCGGTCGCTTGCGCTCCCTCGGGATGA
>DATEJD010000166.1:0-9690 GCA_035278325.1 Gemmatimonadales bacterium
AGATCGATGGTGAGTCGAGGGTGTCCGAGGCCGGCGGGTAGGGCAGCGGGGGAGGGGGAGCGTAGCGGGGCGTCACCCTGAGCGCAGCGAAGCGGGCATGCGTCCGGGGCATGCCCCCTTCGCTGCGCTCAGGGTGACGCCCCGCTACGCTCGGGCCCTCCCCTCTGCCCTACCCGCCGGCCTCGGACACCCTCGACTCACCATCGATCTGCGTACCCGCCTGACCGGTCTGTCTCCGCTCGAGATCCTCGATCTGAGCCCGGAGCTCGTCCACGTGCATCGCGATCGAGTCTCGCGACGAGAGCAGTGAGTTGATGGCCTGACGCGGCGCCGTGCTGGAGCTGGGTCGGCGCAAGGGCGGCGCGCCCAGAATCGGCCAGAGACGGCGGCGGATGTCGCCGGGCAGCATGGACTCGAGGTACTCGAGCGCGGTGCCTCGGAGGTGCTCGTCGCCGCTCCGAATGCCGCGCAGCGCGACGGCGAGCGGCTCGCCGGGAAAGCACAGGCTCAGCAGCGCGAACAGGTGCTCGAGCGCCTGGTCCGACCGTTTCCGCAGCACCTCCCCCAGCAGGCCGCGATCCTCCGCTTCCTCGGGCAGCAATTCGACCGCGCGGCGGCCGGCTACCAGGCTCTGTCCGTTGTCCAGCTCCGCGCTCACGATGGGCCAGATCAGGTCGGCGCCGGGTGTCAGCTCCGGTGCGAGCTTGGCCAGCCGCACGAGTCCCAGGCTGCTGCGGAAGCGGACCTCGAACCGCGGATCGTGGAGGGCGCGGAGCAGGCCGTCCCGAGCGACGGGCGTGGCGGTGCTCGCGAGCACCAGCACGATCCGGCGTCGCACCCGCGCCGGCGACTGGTAGTCGCCGAGCGACCGCAGCAGTGGCCCGGTACCGTCCGGGCCGACCGCTCTGAGCGCCTGGATGCACGGAGCCGCGAGCTCGTCCCGGGGCAGCAGCGCGATCACGTCGGGAACAAGCGCCGGCTCGAGGGGCCCCTCGTCCAGGGCGCGCAGGATGCGAGAGGGGTCGCCCGACCGGAGCGCTTCCATCCGCGCGGTCTCGGGATCGGCGGGCGCGACCGAGAGCGGTGAGGCCGCGGTATCGATAGCGTGCGCGTCGGTGAAGATGGGGAAGGTCGTGGTATCGAGCAGATCGCGGCCCACTATCTCCACCGACCGCGAGGCGCGACGCACAAGGCTGCCCTCGAGCGCGAGCCGGTGGTGTCGCGCCACCCAGCGGAACACGCCGAGGGCGAGGACGGCGAGCGCGAGCACCACGGCCGCCAGCACCGGGAATTGATAGGCGGGCACGAGCAGCAGGGTCGCCTGCACCACCGCGCTCCCGGCGATCCGGCCGAACCGCTGGGCCGTGACGTCGACCACCGTCTTCGCCACCCGCTTCTGCCGCGAGGGCATCGGATTGAACAGCAGCTCGTACGCGGCCCGGAAGGTGGAGTTGCGGAGCACGATCTCGATGGCCCGCGCGGCGGCCGCGCTCGGGAGTCCCGGCCACACGAGCCCCGCCGCCGCGCCGACCAGCACCCCCGAGGGGAGCGACGCGGCGGTGGCCGGGAGGCCCGCGCGCTCCATGGCGCGGCGCGTCACCAGCAACTGGGCCAGCACGGTCAGCACCGCAGCCACAGTGTAGAACTCGGCGAACAGGCGGAGGAGTTGCTCGCTGCTCTCGGTGGCGGCGCTCGCTCGGGCCATGAACAGGTAGTCGAGCACCGTCTCGTTGATCGCGCCCAACGCCACCACCGCAAGCAGCACTCGCACGTAGTTCGGCAATCCGACACCGAGCACGCCCATGCCGAGCGGCTGTGGGTCCGCGGCGTCGGGATCGTGCGCGCGGATCGACGCCAGCCGCCCCACCGTCATCGCCGCGGCCACGTTGAGCAGCGCGAGGATGGGCAGCATCGCCACGGTCGAGAGGGCCCCAGCCACCCAGCCGGTGAGCAGGCCACCGAGCAGGCCGCCCATGGTCCCCGCCGCGGCGATCCGCGCGATGCTGCGTCGAGCGCTGGTCGGGTCGAACCGCTCCGAGACCACGGTCCAGAATCCGGAGATGAACAGCCCGCTCGAGCCGGTGAAGTGGAGGTAGACTAGCACGGCCACCGCCTCGCCGAAGCGGGGCGCCAGCAGCCATTCGACGAGCAGCAGCATCGCGCTGCCGAGCATCGCGCGGGCGAGCAGCCGAGCCGGCACCGCCGTGCGGGCCATGAGCCGCGCCGCCAGCACGCCCACGCCGAGCGCCAGCGCGCTGCCCAGAAACACCATGGTCGGAAGCCGGGTGGGGCCGAAGCTCGAGAGGAACAGCGCGTCGCGCGTCGCGCGGCCGGCCATGTCGAACGAGACCACGGCCGCGGAGGTGAGGGCGGCAAAGACCAGGGGCGACGGGGCAGCGGGCTGGCGAGAGGACATCGGTTCTATCCTACGAACCGATGTAACGGTTCCGTCACGCCCCCGCCCCGTCGGCCGCGCCATCATGCTCCTGTTACGCCGATCTCCATCCTTCCGGACACATGCGTTACAGGCGGACCGCACTCTACGGTGCCGCGCACGGCGCCCCTGCACCGCCCCACCTCGCCGAGCGCTGCCCATCCCGGAGCGACAATGCTTGCTCGAACCCGGACGACCCATTGGCAAGGGCGGACCTACGTCTTTCAGCGCCTCCAGTGCGCCGGCCCGAGCGACATCACCGAGGAATGGGCCGTCTCACGGGGCGGCGAGTTCATCGGGACCCTCCAATCCGCCGCCGATCTCTCGGTCCGCGAGTTCGATCTCCGCTGCCTGCAGTGGCTTACCGACCTGCTCGGCCGCCACGGCGGGCCGTCATTGCGCGCGCGGGACACGTCTGCACTGTGACAAAGCAACCATTGACGTAGCCGCCGGTGATCCGTATTTCCTCTCAATGACCTACAGCGAAACCGCCGGCGCCCTGCCATTGCGCGAAGCGCGCCTCCGCCCCGAAGCGGCAGACCGAATTCATTGGGCACCCACCGGCGTCTGGCTTCCTGCCAGCACGCTGGCCGCCAACGCCCTCCGCCATGCGATCGAAGTCGATCCCCGGGCCCGGGCCCTGGGCGACGATGCGTTCGAGTTCCGCGGCGGCCGGCCCGAGGCCGTGCGGCGCACCCAGGTCCGCACCCGCCGGTCCGATCATCCAGGGCCGGCCTACGGCCGGCGCAGGAAATCCCCTATTCAGCCGTAAGGTCGAGCGCAGGGTCGACTCTGCACCGCCCGCCGTCTCGGCCGGCCATCGTTGCGGCAGCCTGATTCGTGCTTTCTGACAGGCGGGTCAGGCTGACCGCTCTTTCCCCCGCTCGGCCTTCCGTCTAGTTTGGCAGGATGCGGGTCCGCGTAGCACGCCGGGTTCATGCGCTCCTGCTCGCCCTCGTCTTCGTGGGTGGGAGCCTCGGGCTGCCGGCGCTCGACGCCCTGCTGTTCCACGGCGCGTCGGCGCCGACCCCTGCCCCCCATTACGACTCAGCCGGCGGCTGCGGCGATCACGCCGAGCGCTGCACCCTCGCGACGGCGTTCGCCGCGACTCAGCTGCCGTCGCTCCGGGCCACCCCGTCCTGCGTTTCCGAAGCCCCCGTTCTCCGGTGCCTCACGCCCGGGCCCGATCGGCCCTCACCGGCGCGCACCGAACGCCTTCCACTCTCGCGAGCTCCCCCGCTTCTCCAGCCGATCGGTTGAGTCGCCGCTCCATTCGGAGCGGATCGCCGACGCGGCCACATCCCAGACCCGAGATCCCATACCGCGCACCACCGGACGCTCCGGGGTGCCGTCCCGTCTGGTTTGGAGGAGCACATGCGTACCCTGCTCTTGCTGGGCCTGCTCGCCTGTGTCGCATCGTCGGCATGGGCGTCCAGTGCGGCCCCAGGCACTCCCTCGCCCGCGGCGTCCGGCGACCTCGCCGGCACCGTCCGCGACAGCACCGATGGCCAGCCTATCGCGGGTGCCGAGATCGTGCTGCGACAGGGCGACCGTGTCGTCGCCCGCACCCAGGCGGACGCCCTGGGCCGGTACCGGCTGCACGATCTTCCGACCGGCGCCTACGACCTGGACGTGCGCGCGCTCGGCTTCCGCCCGTATGTCGTCAGCGTCGCCGTCGGCGACCATGGCGCGGCGAAGACGGTGGCCGTGCGGCTGGTGCCGGCCCCGGTGCAGCTGGGTGAGCTCAACGTGACTGCGACCGCGCCGGTGGCGGTGGACACCCGAACCGGCGACCAGGTCTTCAAGCAGGACGACTACCACGGCGCGCCGACGCTCACCACCTCCCAGATCGTGCAGCAGTCGGTGGCCGGCGCCGCCCGGGCACCCACCGGCGAGGTGCACATCCGCGGGCAGCACGCCGAGTACACCTATTACGTGGACGGCGTGCCCGTGCCACCCGGGATCTCGGGCAGCCTCAATGAGCTGTTCGATCCCAACGTGGTGGACCGGATCACCTTCCAGACCGGAAGCTGGGACGCGGAGTACGGGAACAAGAACGCCGCCATCGTGGACGTGAATACCCGGATTCCGGCCGGCGGCCTCCAGGCCCAGGGCTCGAGCTACTTCGGCTCGAACGCGAGCGACGGCCAGAGCTTCGCCGCGAGCCAGAACGTCGGGCGCTGGGGCTGGTTCGCCTCGGGCGCGCGGCAGCGCACCGACATGCGCCGCGAGCCGGTGATGTTCGACACCCTCACCGACAAGGCGATCAACTTCCACAACGACGGTACCGACCTGTTCGGGTTCGGCAAGGTCCAGTATCTGGGGTCGCGGTCCGACATCTTCAACCTCGAGGGCAACTGGAGCCGCACCCGCGCGGCGGTCCCGTTCGACTCGACCGGCGGAATCTCGGTCGACGACCACCAGCAGGACGTGAACGGCTTCGTGAACCTCTCCTGGCGACACCAGTTCGGTGAGGCGCCGGACTCGAACACCTCCGACGAACATCTGCTCGATCAGGAACCGGGCCGGAGCGCCGATCTGTTCGTGGCGGCGTTCCACCGCTGGGGCTCGCTGGCCTACACCCCCGGCGAGGAGGACACCCCGCAGTTCATTTTCTTCCCCGATACAGCCACGCCGTTCAACCTGAGCGAGGACCGGAACTTCAACACCACCGGCCTCAAGGTGGACTACACCTACCGGTATTCGGAGCATGCGCAGTTCAAGGTGGGCGGCCTGGCCTCCTTCACTCGGGGCCACGAAGACTTCGAGACGGTCGACGCTTCCGGGAACGCGGGCCCCGCATCGAACTCGGATCTCAGGGGCAGCGACCAGTGGATCTACGCGCAGACCGTGCTGGCGCCTAGCGAGAAGGTGGAGCTCCGCACCGGCCTCCGGTTCGACAACCACGAGGCGCCCTTCGCGGGGAACCAGAATCAGCTGAGCCCCAGGATCAAGCTGAGCTTCTTCCCGAGCCCGGCGACCACGCTCTACGGCTATTACGGCCGCCTGTTCGTGCCGACCAACGTCGAGGACCTGCGCGCCATCACGAGCGTGGCCCAGGCCGACACCGTGGCGGCGCCCACCCTGCCCGAGCGGGATGACTTCTTCGAGCTGGGCGTGATCCACCGCTTCCCCTACGGCGTCGTGGCCAAACTTTCGGCCTATCACAAGCGCAGCTCGCCCGGGATCGACGACAACACCGTGCCGGGCTCCTCCATCGTGACGTCGGTGAACATCGACCAGGTGCGGGTCACCGGCATCGAGAGCGTGCTGGAAGTCCGCCCCGGGGGGCGCTTCTCGGGTTACATGAACCTCGCGCTGGCGCACGCGTACGGGCACGGCCCTATCACCGGTGGGTTCTTTCCGACCGAAAGCCCTCAAGGGTTTTTCGATCTGGACCACGACCAGCGGCTTTCGGGCCTGGCGACCATCAACTACGCCGACTCGCGTTTCTTCGCGAGCGTCACCGGCACCTACGGGAGCGGGCTCACCAACGGCGTTGAGCCCGACTCCACTTTCGGCCGGGGCCTGTTCGACTTCAACAGCTCCACCAAGGTCGCGCCGAGTTTCATCACCGACGTGAGCGGGGGATACCTGCTGCACTGGGGCAACGTGCTGGTGCGGCCCGAGGTGTACGTCAGCAACGTGTTCAACCACGCGTATCTGCTGAAGGGCGCGTTCTTCAGCGGCGCGGCGGTGGGCCGGCCGAGGTCGGTGCTGGTCCGGCTCAACTTCGGGGTGTGAGCGCGGAGGCGTATCGGCGGCCGCGGGGTTTCGCCGCGGCCCCGGTTGCCATCCGGAGCGCGCGTCGTCTACGTTGAGGGAATGGCGACCCTTGCGGCCCGCCGAGCTCGTCCACACCTCGCCTCATCCTTCCGTGGGCGTGGACGGGTCTCCTCTGACGAAGGGCAGGTCTCATGCTCTCTCCCCTGAACATCCCCAACCTCCTGGTGGATGAAGGCGCCCGACGCCTGGCGATGGCTCACCTGGACAAGGCCGGCGTGGCTCGGGCTCGGCTCAGGCAGGGCGCCGACCAGGAGGCGCTCCACGACTATCGAGTCGCCCTGCGCCGGCTCCGGAGCGCGATCCGGGCCTACCGAAAAGCGCTCCGATCGACCGTGACCGGGAAGACCGAGCGACGACTGCGGCGGCTGGCCCGCGGTACCAACCGGGCCCGTGACCTGGAGGTTCATCTCGACTGGCTCAACCAGCAGCGGGACCGGGCCCCCGCGACCGAGAAGCCCGGTGTCATCTGGATGATCGAGCGCCTCGCCCGGGAGCGGGACGAGGCGGCGGACGAAATGCTCGATCTGGACGAACGCCTGTTCCCGAAGCTCAACGTCCGGCTCTCCGATCAGCTCTCACGGTTCCGAGCTGCGATCGACCTGACCGACGGCTCGCGGCGGCAGTCGACGGCGGCGGTCACGGCGCGTCGCGCGCGCCGGGATGCCGCGCGCCTGAAGGAGCGGCTGGGGCGGATCCAAGGCTATTCGCGCGGCGAGGCGATCCATCGTGCCCGGATCGCCGCGAAGCATCTCCGATACCTGCTCGAGCCGTTCGCGGAGTTGGTGCCGGAGGGAACGGCTGCGGTGGATCGGCTCAAGGCGCTGCAGGACGGCTTCGGTGACGTGCACGACGCACAGGTGTTCGCCAGCGAGCTCGAGGCGGCGCTGCCCAAGGCGGAGCGCGAGGCGGCGGCGGGTCACCCGCTGGTGCCGGGACTGGAGGCGCTGATGGCCGCGCTGCAGGCGCGCGGGCAGCACGCCTACGACCAGACCGCCCGGGACTGGCTGGGCGACGCCGCCGACCAGTTTTTTGGCTCGGTGGACGCCGTGGCCGATGCCATCGCGGCACTGGCGGATCGGGACCTGGAGATCGAGCGGAAGTTCCTGCTCACCGGTCTGCCGAGGCTGGAGCACGCCGAGCCTCCGGTCGAGATTGAGCAGGGCTACCTGCCGGGCGAGCGCCTCGTCGAGCGCGTGCGCCGCATCGCGTCGGAGGACGGGGTGGAGCTGGCCCGCACGGTCAAGGAGGGCTCGGGTCTCACACGGCTCGAGCTGGAGGAGCCGATCACCGCCGAGGTGTTCGACGGGCTCTGGCCCTTGACGGAGGGGCGTCGGCTGCGGAAGCGGCGGTACCGGGTGCCCGAAGGGGATCTCACCTGGGAGATAGACCAGTTCCTGGACCGTGATCTCGTACTGGCGGAGGTGGAGCTGGCGCCCGGCGCGCCGACCGACGTCGAGATCCCGGCGTGGCTCCGGCCGCACCTGGATCGGGAGGTGACCGGAGAAGACGCGTACAGCAATTTCAAGTTGGCGTCGAACGGATAGGACCGGCAGGCGACTGCAGCCGCCGCGGCCTACGGGCCGTCCGTTGGAGCGACCATCAAATGCTCAAAGCAGCGAATGGGAAAGAAGTACGTCGTATGAAACAGCAAGCGAGTCCGGCGCTCACGCCTGAGCAGTGGGACACGCGCGACTATCGCCAGGCGGCGCGCGATCTTGATCGGTGGGCACAAGCCCAGGCTGGGGGCGCGGAGGATGACACGACGGAATACGTCGCCAAGCTGGGACTCAGCAGTCGTGGGTCGGTGATCGTGATGAACCGAGCGCATGACCGGGTACTGGTACCCCCGCCGGCTCGGCCTGCGCTGGCAGCGTTCGCCTTGCTGGAGCAGCCGTTCGGCTTCACGGCTGGGGATGTTGGTGCCGTTCAGCACGCCGCCGAGCAGACGGCCGATGCCCGCGAGCGAGCGACATTGCAGGACCTGGCGCACCGTCTCGAGGCGCTGCTCCCGCCGGCGGAGAGTCGGTAGGGTTTCTATGAGTCCAGGCAAGGGCACAAGGAAGTCCGGCAAGAGCAGTACCCGGGCCAAGGTCGAGGGCTTCACGCCCGAAGAGCGAGCCGCGATGAAGGAGCGCGTCCAGGAGCTCAAGGCCGCCCCGCGTCGCGGCTCGCGCGGGGACAAGGGAGAGGGAGAGGCCGCCGTGCTCGCCAAGATCGCCGAGATGCGGCAACCGGATCGCAGCATGGCTCAGCGGCTTCATGCGATCGTGAAGATCAGCGCGCCAGGCCTGACCGCGAGGCTCTGGTATGGGATGCCCGCGTATGCCAAGGACGGCAAGGTCGTCTGCTTCTTTCAGAGCGCGCAGAAATTCAACGCGAGGTACTCAACGTTCGGCTTCAGCGACGCCGCGAAGCTCGACGAAGGTGACCTGTGGCCCGTCGCGTTCGCGCTGAAGGAGTTGAGCGCCGCGGAAGAGGCAAGGATCGCCATGCTTATCAGCAGAGCGGTGAGCTGAGGACCGAGAGCACCGATACCATCGTGCAATGGACTGAGCGCATCGCCGCTGGCATTATGGCGTGAGACGTCCGTGGCCTTGCCGTGGCAGTTCAAGCAGCCGGACCGTGCTTCTTCCGAAAGCCTCAAGTCCCCGGATGGACCAAGGAGGAATTGGCGATGAAGGGCAAAGGTCTGCGGACGATTGCTATCCTGACGGCACTCGTGACTGCTTTTGGCAGCAGCGCCGGGTCTGCCCAGGACAAATGCGCCTCGAAGATTCCGGGTGGCCTCGCGTTCTCAGAGTTCAGAGGATATGAGGGCTGGCACCTGGTCTCCATCAGTGAGGACGGAGGTCTGATGGCCGCAATCCTCGCCAATCCCGTGATGATCGCCGCCTACAAGGCGGGCGTGCCCGGCAATGGCAAGCCGTTCCCCGATGGCTCCAAGATGGCCAAGATCCATTGGGTCCCGACGAAGATGAAGACGTTTCCCGCCGCGACGGTCCCGGGGCAGCAGCATGACGTCGACTTCATGGTGAAGGACAGCAAGCGATTCGCCGACAGCGGCGGGTGGGGATGGGGCGCGTTCGAGTACGACTCAGCGTCGCATAGCTTCAGACCCGCCGACACGAACGACAAGCCGCCGCAGGCGCACGATGCCAAGTGTGGCTTCGCGTGCCACACCATCGTGAAGAACAGAGACTACGTCTTCACCGATTACGGGAACCGCTGAGCGGGGCACAGGATCGACATCGCGGCCGTCCGCGCGGCGTAACGACGTTCCGCCGGCCTCTCACCTCACCGCTGGCATCGCAGGGTGTCTCGCGTGAGCTACGTGTGGCGCGTCCTCCAGCGTCACACAATCGTGACAATTCCTTGACAACGTAGCCTGACGTCCTGCCCCGCCCCACTCCAGTCGAGGAGCCTCGTGAGCTGGCTCTTTCCCGACGAACGGCGATTCTTCGACGACTTCA
>DATEJD010000167.1:0-5583 GCA_035278325.1 Gemmatimonadales bacterium
CGCGATCGCCGCGGCGCGCTCGATGTCGGCGTTGGAGGCGCGCAGCCGTCGCAGGACGGTCGCCGCGTCGTCGACCAGGAGTGCGGTGAGCAGGACCGGATCGCGCCGGTCGGGTGGGACGGCGCCGGCCGGCGCGATCCGCTCCGGGCTGACCCCGGCCAGCTCCGGAATCCACCGCTCGGCGGCGCCCACCTTTCGCCAGAGGTCCACCAGCTCGGGCACCGAGCCGGCCGTGCGCAGGCCCTTGACCCATTCGTCCCGCACGCGCTCCGCGGAGAGCTGGGCCAGACCGGGCCCCGCCTCGACGGCCGCGGCCCACGTCGCCGGATCGACGGTGAACCCGAAGCGGGCGGCGAATCGCACGCACCGGAGGATACGGAGATAGTCCTCGCGAAAGCGCTGGGCGGGGTCACCCACCGCGCGGACGGTGCGGCGCTCGAGGTCGGCGCGGCCGCCGAACGGGTCGCGCCATTCCTGGCGCAGCGGGTGATACGCGATGGCGTTGATGGTGAAATCGCGGCGGGCCAGGTCCTCGTCGAGCGAGACTCCGTACGCCACAACGGCATGGCGGCCGTCGGTGGTTACATCCCGGCGGAAGGTGGTCACTTCGTGCAGCACGCGGCGGCGGTCGAGCACGCCGACCGTGCCGTACTTCTCCCCCACGGGCGCGGTGTGGCGGAAGAGTCCCATCACCTGCGCCGGCGTGGCGGAGGTGGCGAAATCGTAGTCGGTGTGAGGATGGCCCAGCAGGGCGTCGCGCAGCGCGCCGCCCACGCACCAGGCCTCATACCCGGCGGTTTCGAGCGTGCGGGCGATCTCCAGGACCTCGTCCGGCATGACCGGACTCCGGGCGGCCGTCATCGCCCCCCGTAGGCCACGCCGGCCGAGAGCGCGAGGACCAGCTCCATCCGCGCCTGCGATGGCGTGCGCGGGCCGGCCGGAATTGCCCCCATCGCGACGGTGCGCGCCCCACCGCCCTCGAAGGCGTACAGCGGCGTCACCTCGCCCCGAGCGCACCGCGACGCCAGCACGACCGGCTTGCCCTCGTCCAGCCAGCGTCGGACCGCCGGCACCGCGCCCGGCGGCATGTTGCCGCTCCCAAACGCCTCGATCACCACACCGTCGAACTCCGGGCGGGCGAGGTCGAGCAGCGCGCCGTCGTCGCCGACAACCAGGGAGACCAACGCCACGCGGGCGCCGAGCCCCGCCGGCTGGAGCGACGGAGCCTCACGCCCTGGCGGCTCGGTGTACACCACCCGTCCCGCCTCCACCCGCCCGATCGCACTCGCGTGCGGCGCCGAGAAGGCGGCCACGTCGGTTGCGTGGGTCTTGACCGCGGTGGCTCCGCTGAAGATCTGGCCGTGAAAGACGACCATGGCACCCCGACCGGCGCTGTCCGGGCTCGCCGCGACGCGCGCGGCATCCAGCAGATTCCGCGGCCCGTCCCAGCCCTCGTCGCTCGAGGTGCGCATGGCTCCGGTGATGGCGATGGGAACCTCGGAACCGGTCGTACGAGCCAGGAGATAGGCGGTTTCCTCGATCGTGTCCGTCCCGTGGGTGATCACGATGCCGCGCACCTCGCCGCTCTCCGCGATCTCGCGGACCCGCTCGCGCAGGGCCCACAACCGGTCCGGGCCGAGATGACAGGCGGGCAGCTTGGCCCAGTTCTCGATCCGGTAGGGCGAGATGGCATCGAGCCCGGGAGCGAATCCTACCAGCGCCTCGCCACCGTGCGAGGGCACGTTGCCGCCGGCCACCGGATCGCGCTGCATGGAGATGGTGCCGCCGGTGAAGAGGAGGTGGATCATCGGCTGCGCTCGGGATGAGGCGCCACCCCACCTACCCGCACAGCACGCTCCCCCCGTTCACGTTCATGACCTCACCCGTCATGTGCCTCGCCAGATCGCTGCACAGAAACAGAATCGGTCCCGCGATGTCCTCCGGCGGGGGGATCCGGCGGAGCGGAATGGTGGCCTCGACGCGCCCACGCCCCTCTCCTTCGAACGCCGGGATGCACATGTCGGTGTCCACCCAGCCGGGCGCCACGCAGTTGACCAGGATGTCCGGCGCGTACTCGATCGCCAGCGATTTGGTCAGCGCGATGACCGCGCCTTTGCTGGCGGCGTAGTCGCTGTGGAACGCCTCCCCGCGCTGTCCCGCGGTGCTCGCCACCAGCACGACCCGGCCTCCCGGGCGCATCAGGGTGAGGGCGGCCCGGGTGGTGAGAAACACCGCGTCGAGATTGGCGGCCATGGTGGCACGCCAGCGCTCAGGCGCGAGCCGGCCCAGCGGCACCTCCTCGGACGGCCAGATCCCCGCGTTGGCCACGAAGCAGTCCAGCCGGCCGAACTCGCGCGCTACGCCCTCGGCCATGGCGGCCACGACGGCCGCATTGGCCTGGTCGCCGCCGAAGGCGGCGGCGCGGCGGCCGAGGGCGCGAACTTCCCCGACCACGGCGTCGGCCTCAGCGGCCCGGGTGTGATAGGTGATCGCCACGTCCGCTCCCGCCCGCGCCAGGAGCAGCGCGGTGGCGCGCCCGATGCCTCGGCTTCCGCCGGTCACGAGCGCGGTGCGGCCCGCGAGTGAGATCATCGCGAGGCGCCGAGCGCCGCCTCGACCAGCTCGACCACCACGTGCTCCAGCGCAAGGTGGAGGACCTGGATGAGGCCGGTGTCGTCGGAGGGCACGACCACGGCCTCGTCCACCAGCTCGGCCAGCGGGCCGCCGCCCCGGCCCAGGAAGGCCACCGTGCCCGCGTTGCGCGCGTGGGCCGCGCGGGCCGCGGCGAGCAGGTTCGGACTCCTGCCGCTGGTGCTGTGCAGCACCAGCACGTCGCCGGGGCCGCAATGCGCCTCGACCTGGCGCGCGAAGATCTGCTCGAACCCGAGATCGTTCGCCGCCGCCGTCAGGATCGAGCTGTCGGTCGTGAGCGCGATCGCGGCGAGGGCCCGCCGGTCGGCCGCGTAGCGGACCACGTACTCGGTCGCCAGATGCTGGGCGTCGGCCGCGCTGCCGCCGTTGCCGCAGAAGTAGAGCGTGCCGCCCGCGCGGAGGGCCGCGGCGTAGCGGTCGGCGACGCGCACGAGCTGCGGCGCGAGCGCCTTGCTGCTCTCGGCCAGCCCGGCCAGCCGCATCAGCGCCGCCTCGACTCGGGCGGCGCTCACCGCTCGCCGCCCAGGAGCTGGCGCAGCCGCTGCATCCAGGTGCGCTTGATCACAAGCGGCGGTACGTCGGCCAGGGGCTCGCCCCTGAGAATGGCGCCCGGATTGGCCACGGTGAGGAGCGCCGCCTGCGCGTGGCCGTCCAGCGCGCGCAGGAAATCGGCGCCCGCGGCGATGGTGCGCTCGTCGCCATGGTTGTCGCCTGCCAGGATGTCGGCCAGCCCGGCCGCCACCAGCTGGCGGGCCCGCTGCCCGCGGGTCTGCGGCGAGTGCAGGGTGGTCGCGTCGACCTGCATGCGGGCACCCAGCGAGCGCCAGAACGCGACGGCCTCGACGCTGCAGGAGCCGTAGCGCTCGGGATGGGCCAGCACCGGCGTGAGGCCGGCGTCGCGGACGCGGGTGAGGGCGTTGGTCACCGCGTCGGCCGCCACCAGGCGCGGGAACTCGACCAGGATGTACTGGGTGCCGCCGAGCGTGATGCGGCGCATGCGATCGGGCTCGAGCGGCAGCGGCCGGTCGAGCATTACCTCCGCGCCTCGGTGGAGCCGCGGCACGCTCGGCGCCTTGGCCCGCAGGGCATGAAAGGCATCGTCGTGGCGCTCGGGCGGCGCGTCCACGGTCTCGTTGGCCCGGAGGTGCGGGGTGAGGCACACGTCCGTGATCCCCAGCTCCGCCATGCGCCGGAGCACCCCGACCGACTGCTCGACGGTACGGGAGCCGTCATCGACCGCGGGAAGGAGATGGGAATGGAGGTCGATCACGTGCCGGGTCGCGCGGCCTTGAGCAGCGAGGTGGCAAAGGCGTCGAGCTCGGCGGGAGCGACCTCCGCCTGGGCCAGAAGCGCGAGGGTGATGAGCGCGTCCGCCGCGAGGAGATCGAGCGCGACCGACCGGTCGCCGGGATGGGCCACCACGCGCTCGAGCGCCCGGCTGCCCGCGCGCGCGAGCCGCTCCGGCACCGGCCCGTCGGTGGGAGCATTCAGGGCGTGCTGGCGCACCCGTCCGCGCAGGGCCGGCGGCGCCGCCGTGGTATGGCGCGCGAGCCAGTCGGCCAGGGTCACGCGCCCGCGCCGTTGAGCCAGGTGGAGACGACGTCGAGAGTGGCCGACCGCGCAGCGGGGAGTCTGGACGGATCGCCCGCTCCCGCCGAGGCGAAGTGGGGCCGCCCCCCGCCCTTCCCACCACTCAGCGCCGCGATCCGGTTGACGAGATCGCCCGCTTTTCGGCCGGCGCTCACGAGGTCGTCGGTCAACGCGACGTGAATCGCGCCCCGACCGGCGGTGCTGAACAGCACCAGCACCGCGTTGCGCCTGCCCTCGCGGAAGCGGTCCGCGATCTGCGCCACTTCGCCGCGATCGTCGGTCGCCGTGTCGGCGATGGTGACCCGCACGCCCCGGACGTCGGCCTCTTCCCCCGTGACGCTCCCGCCGCCGCCCGACTTGAGCGCCTCCACCAGCCGCGCCTCGAGCTTGTGCCGCTCCTCGAGCAGCTGCTCGATCCGGCGCACCACGTGCTCCGGCTGCGCCTTGAGCGCCTCGGCGACATGGGCCAGGCGCTCCTCCAGCTCGCGCACGGCGCGGAGCGCACCGGTCCCGGTGACCGCCTCGATCCGCCGGACGCCCGCCGCGACGCCGGTCTGCCCCGAGAAGCGGAAGGTCCCGATCTGGCCGGTGCTCCGGACGTGGGTGCCGCCGCACAGCTCGATCGACGGTCCCATCTGCACCACCCGCACCCGGTCGCCGTACTTCTCCGAGAAGAACGCCATGGCGCCGAGCGCCAGCGCGTCGGGATACGCCATCTCGCGCGTGGTGACCGCGTCGTTGGCAAGCACCAGCTCGTTCACCTCGTTCTCGATCGCCTGAAGGGTCGGCGCATCGATCGGCCCGTGGTGCGAGAAGTCGAACCGGAGCCGATCGGCCTGGACCAGCGAGCCCTGCTGGCGCACGTGGGTGCCGAGGTGCTTGCGCAGCGCGTAGTGCACCAGGTGCGTGGCGCTGTGGTTCCGCTCGATGTCGTGGCGACGGGGCGCGTCGACGGCGGCCAGCACCGTGTCGGGCTCGAACGACTCCGCGAACTCGCCGCTCACCACGGTGCCCTTGGCGTCCTTCCGCACCGCGTCCACCGGGAGCGACCAGTCCTGGCCCCGCACCGCGCCTACGTCACTCACCTGACCGCCCGACTCGGCGTAGAACGGGTTCTCGCGCAGCACCAGGTCCACCCGTGGACCGTCCTGCCGGAACGCGAGGATGTCGGTGTCCGCTTCGGTGGTCTGGTAGCCCACGAACTTCTGCTTGCCGCGCTTGACGCTCCGCCACTTGCCGGCCTTCGAGGTGTGAACGGCCGGCCCGCCAGCCGCCGTCCGGCCCGCCTGCCGCGCGGTCCGGCTCCGGGTCCGCTGGCCTTCGAGCGCGCGCTCGAAGCCG
>DATEJD010000168.1:0-8358 GCA_035278325.1 Gemmatimonadales bacterium
CCGCCAGGCGGCTGGCCAGCGCCCGACGCGCGGCTGCGCTTCCGGCCGTCGCGCCGAGCCGCGGCTCGGCCGGGGTGATCTCGGCCAGGTGCTCGAGGAACGTCGCGACCCAGCGGTGGACGTCGAAGGTGTGCACCCGGGTGCGCAGCGGCGCCAGCCGGGCGCGCCGCTCCTCGCGCGGCATGGTGAGCGCGCGATAGTACTGCTCGGCGGAGCCCTCCAGGTCGTACGGGTTCACCTGCAGCGCCTCGGGCAGCTCCCAGGCCGCCCCGGCAAACTCGCTCAGGATCAGCACGCCGTCGCCGTCGGTGCGCGAGGCGACGAATTCCTTGGCCACGAGGTTCATCCCATCGCGGAGCGGCGTCACCAGCATCACGTCGGCGGCGCGGTAGAGCGCCACCAGATCCGATTCCGGCACGGACCGGAAGATGTAGTGCACCGGGACCCAGCGCGGCGTGCCGAAGGCGCCGTTGATCCGTCCCACCAGCCCGTCCACCAGGGCTCGGAAATCCTGGTACGCGCCCACCTTGGTCCGCGACGGCACCGCCACCTGGACCAGCCGCACCTTCTCGCGAAGGTCGGGATGGATCTGGAGCATGCGCTCGTAGGCCAGGAGCCGGCGCGGAATGCCCTTGGTGTAGTCGAGCCGGTCCACGCCCAGCAGGATCCGGACGCTGCCATCGCCGCGAATGGCGTGCACCTCGCCGTCGATCGCCGGGTCGGCGGCCATGGCTGCAAGCGCGGCCGCATCCACGCCCATGGGAAACACGCCGAGCTGGACCTCCCGTCCGGGGAGCTGCACCCGGTCGATTTCCACCACCAGGCCGAGGATGTCGGTGAGCGAGATGGCGAAGTGGCGGAGATAGGCGGGGGTATGGAAACCGATCAGGTCGGCGCCGAGCACGCCGCGGAGCAGCTGGTCGCGCGAAGGGAGGGTCCGGAACAGCTCCTCGGACGGAAACGGGATATGAAGGAAGAACCCGATCCGGGCCCCCGGCAGCCGCTCACGCAGGAGGCCGGGGAGCAGGAAGAGCTGGTAGTCGTGGATCCAGATGAGGTCGCCCGGCTGATAGTGCGCCGCCACCACCTCGGCAAAGGCCTCGTTGGCCTCGACGTAGCCCTCCCAGTGGCTCACCTGAAGCGGGACCTGGTCCAATAGATAATGAAAGAGCGGCCACAGTACGCCGTTCGAGTAGCCCTCGTAGAACCGGGTGACCAGGTCGGCGGAGAGCGGCACCCCGACCAGCCGCATGGCCGCGAGCTCCCGATCGAGGGCGGCCTGCTGCTCGGGGTTGAGGTCGGCCGGCGCCCCCGACCACCCGATCCACAGACCGTCGGAGTTCTCGTGCGGGCGCATGAGCCCGGTGGCCAGCCCACCGGTGCTCCGCTGCACCTCCACTCCGCCCTCGGTGGCGCTCACCGTAATGGGGAGCCGGTTGGCGACGATCAGGAGCCGGGACATGTGGGAAAGGTATGGCGATAGGGCGAGGTAAGCGATAGGACGATAAGACGATAGGGCGATAGGGCGATAAGGCGATCGGGCGGCTGGAGATAGCAGACGCCTGTCATCCCGAGCGGCCGGGCACCACCCCCGCCCTATCGCCCTATCGCCCTATCTCGGCCACCGCTGATTATCCCGATCCACATCCGGGAAATCCCGCCCCGGGTCGATCTCGATGCTCTTGACCGCTGGCTCCTTGGCCACCTTCACGTCGGTCTTCTTGGCGCCGGTGAGCCATACGTCGACGGGGACGGTCACCGAGTCGATGCGGCCGTTGGCGCGGGTGATCACCAGCGGCACCGGCATCGGGGCCTTGCCCTTGTTCTCGATGTCGACGTCGAGCGAGTCTCCCACCGTGGTGACGGTGTCGATGGCCTGGTCCAGGCGCCAGGTCTCGAAGAACCAGGTGCGCCAGAACCAGGAGAGATCGCGGCCGGAGACGTCCTCGAACGTCTCGAAGAAATCCCACGGCGACGGGTGCTTGTACAGCCAGCGCCGGCCGTATTCGATGTATGCCTTGTGGAAGAGATCGCGCCCGAGCACGCCACGGAGCGCCACCAGCACCGTGGCCGGCTTGTAGTACGCCGCGACGCCGTAGGTACCGTAGCTGGGGAACCGGTCGCCGTGGTGCATCAGCTCCACCTCGCCGGCCACGGACGAGAAGTCGAGGTAATTCTTCCGGTTCCGGGCCTCGTCGTCGAATCCCTTGAAGAACTCATCCATGGACTGCGACTGGTCGAACTGGGTGAGCCCCTCGTCCATCCAGGCGAACCGCTTCTCGTCCGAGCCCACCATCATCGGGAACCACATGTGGCCGATCTCGTGGGTGACCACCTCGTACATGCCGAGCGTGTCCCACTGCCCGCCGATGCAGGTCATCATCGGATACTCCATCCCGCCGCAGGAGTTGGGACCGTCCACCGCGGTCATGTGCGGATAGGGATAGGGCCACAGGTACTTGGAGTAGAACTCGATCGAGTACTGGCTGTAGCGGGCGCTCTCGTCCCAGTGGTTGGCGCGCTGCTCGGGCCGCCAGAACGACTGAATCAGCGTCGTATCCTGCTTGCCGTCGCCTTTGGCATCGCCCACCGCAGCGCTGGTTGCGTCCCACAGGTACCGCGAGGAGGTGGCCCAGGAGACGTCGCGCACGTTCTCGGCGTGGAAACGCCAGGTGAGCTTGCCGCCGGTGCCCGCCGTGGTGGACTTGCCCGGCTCCCGATCGAGATCGGTCACGACGTGCACGATGCCGTGGCCGGCGCGCGCGGAGTCGAGCCGGGCGCGGGTCTGGGCGGTGAGCACCTCGGTCGGGTTCTGCAGCGTCCCCGTCGCCGTCACCAGCCAGCCGGCGGGAACGGTCAGGCTCACGTCGTAGTTGCCGTACCCCATGTAGAACTCGGCGTTGCCGAGATACTGGTCGATCTGCCACCCGTTGATGTCGTCGTAGACCGCCATCTGCGGGTACCAGTAGTTCATGAAGTAGACCTCGCCGTCCTGGCCGCCGCGCGGCGCGCCGTCGGGCGGCACCCGGAGCCTCCATTCGAAGGCGAAGTCGGCGGTGCCGCCCGGCACCAGCGGCCGCGGCAGCCGGAGGCGCATCACCGTGCCGTTCACCTCGTAGCCGGGCCCTTCGCCGCCGATCGCCGACAGGTCGGTGCCCTGCGCGGCCACCCGGTTGAGGGTGATGCCTTCGACCGACCAGGGGACGTTGGTGTCGTGCCGCGCGCCGGGCGCGTAGATGTTCTGGAGCAGCTGGACGTACACGGTGCGAAGCGTATCGGGCGAGCGGTTGAAGTACCGGATGGTGCCTTTGCCCGACATGCGCTTGGAGACCGGATTGAGCTCGGCCTGCAGCGTGTAGTCGGCCCACTGCTGCCAATAGTTCGGGCCCGGCTGGCCGGTGCGGGTGCGGGTGCCGCGATTCACCGCGAGCTGGTAGCCCTCGAGCGTCGGGTAGGTCAGCGGCCGTACGGCCGGCTTGGCCGTGCCTCCTCTCGCCGTGGCGGGCGCCGTTGCCGGCGGGGGAGCGGCGCGTCCGCCGGAGCAGGCTGAAACGATGGCGAGCAGCAGGACCGTGGACGACCAGCGGAAGAGAACTCGACGTACCATGGACGCTCCGATCAAGGGATACGCGGGCCCGTTCGCCCGGGCGCGGATGATGCCCTGACTACGGAGCCGTGGCAAGTGTCGGTTTCGATCGAGCGTGGCCACACCAGCGAAGCACGACGCGGCCGATCACCGCCCCCGACCCCGGCGCCAGCATCAGCGTCGGATAGGCCGGATTGAGCGACTCGAGTGGGGTTCCCCCCGGGGCGGGACGTCCCATCCGCTTGACCACGTAGCCGTGCTCCGGATGCCGGGCCACCACGACGGCGCCCGCGGTCAGGCTCGCGTCCAGCGCGACCAGGACCACGTCGCCCGAATGGAGCAGCGGCCGCATGCTGTCGCCGACCACGCGGAGCGCGACGTATCGGCCGGGCGAGACTTCCGGCGGCAGCGCGACTCTGGTGTCGCACGGCTCGTCGAGCAGCTCTCGCCCGGTGCCCGCGGCCACGCCGAGCTCGATCAGCGGCGCCGTCCCGGGCGCATCGGCTGGCACCGGTTCGGGCGCATCGGCGTGCACCGCCTCGGGCAGACCATCGACCAGCGCCACCCTGAGCCCGTTGGAGGCCACGCGGGCCCTCACCCACTCGGCGAAGCGAGCGGCCGCCGCCTCACGCTCGCCCGCGGCGCGCCAGGCTTCGAAACCGGCGTGGCAAGCCGGCCCGACCGTGCCCCGTCCCTCGACCCAGCGACCGGCGAGCCATACGATCGCGTCGCGCTCCCACTCGTTGCGTTCGCTCATGCCGTCTCCTTTGCGCCCTGGCGCACCGCCGCGAATCGGGCGGCGGGCCGTGGCGCGAGCGAGGTCCGTCCCAGAAAACCGAGCAGCTCCCGACGCTCCTCTCCAGTAGTGGTCTCGACGTGTCTGAGCGCCGCGGTCTGCAGGCGCTCCCGCAGCCGCTCGATGCGTTTGGCCGCGGCCTTGTAGGCGATGCCCAGCCACCGCGCGATGTCGCGCGTCGGCGCGCAGTTGCTCATCCATACCGCGAGGAGGCGCTCGTCCTCGTCCAGCTCGCGCTCGAGCGCGGCCGCGAGCCGCTTCAGCGCCGGCGAGAGTGGCACGGTCTCGATCGCACCACTGGCGCGGCGCGCGTACTCGGACGAGCCGGCCAGCTCGCCCTCGGTAGGGCCGGACGCCGGCGCATCCGGCGCGCGACGGTGAGCGCGGGCGTGGGCCCTCGCCCCGTTCAAGACGCGATTTCGGAGGCTGCGGGCGAGGTAGGCGGGAAGGGAGCGCGGCGGGGGCCCACTGGCGGTGATGAGGTGCACGGCCACGTCGGCCAGGCAATCGTCGGCGGCGGTCTCACGATCGCCGGGGGCTACACCGAGCCGCGCCGCGGCACCGATCAGCGCGGGACGAAAACGGAGATAGAACTCGCGCAGCGCGCCTTCGTCCTGGCAGCGGAGCGCGGCGACCAGGGCGGCGTCGCCCATGGAAGGGCGCCGACCCGAGACCTCGCGCCAGCGCGACGACTGATGATCCATGCGCAGGAGACACCGGGGAGCGACATCAGCCGTCGCGACCCGCCCGGGCCGCGTGGTCCTCCATCCGCCGTTGGATGAAGCGCCGGAGCTCGTGCTGAACCTCGGCGACCTCAGCGGGCGGGAGTCCGCGGGCGACGCGCGACCGGAGCGCCTGCACGCGGTCCGGCTCGAGCCCGGCTCGCTCCGCCGTGCGGAGCAGCTGCCGGAGATCCGGCTCGACGCCCAGGCGTGCCCGCGCCCGGCCTGCCTTGGCCACCTCCTCCGCGCTGGGCCGGAGCCGCGCGGCCAGGAAGCCGAGGTTGGCCAGGGCCCGGCCGATGGCGGAGGTCTCGGTGTTCTCCAGGCAGGCGACGGCGTTGATCTCGCCGTCGCCCACGCGCTCGGCGGCCCAGCCCGTGGCGGCGGGCTCGCGATCATCGGCGGTTCGATATACGGCGGCGCGGAAGACGATCTCCTGCTCGGTGTGCTGCACCAGCTCGGTGAGGATGCGGCCGCTCGGGTAGCGCTCGTAGAAGAGCTCGACGCGGGCGGCCACCGGCGCGTAGCTCTCGGGGTCGAAGTCGTAGGCGTTCTTAGGCATGGGACGATGGGACTAGGGTGAGGCCGGGTGGACTGGTTCAAGATACCGAATGAATACCGAAACCGATAGGGCCGGGCGGTGGTGAGCGGTGAGCGGTGAGCGGTGAGCGGTGAGCGGTGCGGGAGCTTAGCGGGAATCCACGCACTGTCGCTGGCCGGTGTCTCCTGAGCGTTGGCCTATCTCACCTCAGCTCTGGAGGACCTATGTTGTGGTACGTCTTCGGTATCGCCCTGGCCATCGTGATCGCGGCGGCCTATGTCCTCTCGCGGCGCCCCGCCCAGCGCGCCACCATCGTTCTCGAGCGTGACTGAAGCGGCCGGGTAGCGGCGGCCGTGCAACGCCCCACCAGGACCATGCATCTGCTTGGTCGTCAGGGCCCGGCCAGGCGCCGGGCCCATCCGCATAACGAATAGGAGACGGACGACATGTCGCATGGATGGTTGAGCCGCGCACGGTCGGGCAGTGTCGGACTGGCGTTTCTCGCAGGCCTGCTCGTGGCAGGCGTCCTGCACCTTCCCCACCTTTCTTCCGCCCAGCAGCCGAGCGCGCCGGCGGCGACTTCCACCAAGCCGGCGCCCTCGGGCAACGTGGCGGCGCTCTCGGACTTGAGCGAGGCCTTCGCCTCGGTGGCCGAGCACGTGAAGCCGAGCGTGGTCTTCATCAAGTCCGGGCACACGGAGCGGCGCGCGCAGGGCCCGCAGTTCCAGGTGCCGCCGGGCTTCGAGCAGTTCTTCCCCCGCCTGCCCCAGCAGGGGCCCGACTTCCAGGAGAGCGCGGGCTCGGGCTTCATCGTCTCGAAGGACGGCTACATCCTGACCAACGACCACGTGGTCGAAGGATCGGACCAGGTGACCGTTCGCCTGCTGGACCGGCGTGAGTTTCCGGCCAAGGTGGTGGGCACCGATCCGGGGACCGACCTGGCCGTGCTCAAGATCAACGCTACCAACCTCACGCCGGCGCCTTTGGGCGATAGCGACAACTCGCGCGTGGGCGAGTGGGTACTGGCCGTGGGGAACCCGCTGGGCGAGAACCTGACCTTCACGGTCACCTCGGGCATCATCAGCGCCAAGGGCCGGACCCTCGCGCTGCCCAACTCGAGCGACCGGAGCATTCAGGACTTCATTCAGACCGACGCGGCCATCAATCCCGGCAACTCGGGCGGCCCGCTGGTGAGCGTGCGGGGCGAAGTCATCGGCGTCAACTCCGCCATCGCGAGCCAGACCGGCTTCTACTCCGGCTACGGTTTCGCCATTCCGATCAACCTGGCCCGGCGGGTGATGGACCAGATCATTGCGCATGGCCGCGTGCAGCGCGCCGCGCTCGGCGTGACGGTGCGGAACGTGTCACCGAACGACGCGGCCTACGTCGGCCTGCCCGACATCCGCGGCGTGGTGGTCGAGGACTTCGGCAGCGAGAACTCGCCGGCCCGGAAGGCTGGACTCGAGCCGGGCGACATCATCGTGTCGGTCGACGGCAAGCCGGTGGAGTACGTGGGACAGCTGCAGCAGGAGATCGCCTTCCGGCAGCCGGGTCAGACGGTGAAGGTGGAAGTGGCCCGGAAGGGCGGCGTCCACAAGACGCTCGAGGTCAAGCTGCAGGAGCTGCCGTCCAAGACCGCCGTCGCGTCGAAGGATGATTCCAGCTCCGATAACGACAACGCCGCCGACGACTCGGGTGCCAGCAGCATCGGCAAGCTGGGCATCACGGTGGCGCCGCTCGGCGAGGACGACATCCAGCAGCTCCACCTCAAGCCCGACCAGCGCGGTGCCCTGGTGACCGACGTGCGGGCCGGCGGGCCGTCCTATGGTGAGCTGGCCGGTCCCGACAACGGCGGGCCCGACATCATCCTCGGCGTCGAGGATACGCAGGTGCGGACGCCGGCGGACCTCAAGAAGGTGATCGCCGAGCAGAAGCCGGGCAGCATCGTGAGTCTGCGGGTGTACAACGCGCGGGCGCAGGCGCGGCGGGTGGAGCGGATCAAGCTGGGCGAGTAGCTGTCGGCGAGCAGGGCTGGCGAGTAGGGCTGGCGAGGTTTCAGGCCTTCCGGTCGGGCTTCCGCTCCCATAGGACGTTCACGATCTGCCAGCGTCCGTCCGCCTTGACCAGTTGCAGGTAGTCGATCCAGTCCGCCATGACCACCTTGGCGAGGGCGGCGTTGCCGAACACGTCGAGGATGCGCACGTCCTTCTGCTGGCGCTCGGCCGGGGTGCTCTTGCCGTAGCCATGGCGCGTAGCGTTCACGAGGGCCGAGGCGCCCATGGTCTGAACGAATGCGCGGCCGGTCGCGGTATCGGTCACCAGGATGCGCTTGACCAGCTCGGGATGGACCGCGCGGGCCATGCGCTCGCCGTCGCCGCCGTACCACCCCTCGGCGTAGTCGAGGGCGGCGGCGCGGATTCCGGTGGTGTCGGCCGCGGTCTGGGCTCGGGCCGCCGGGACACCGGCGAGCAGGACCAGCAGCATGGACGCGAATCGTGAAGTCATGGCGGATACCTCGGTCTTGGGTTGGGAGGTCGAGCCACTACGGGGGGCGGTGCACTCACGTTTCGTCACGGTGAGGCTGGTCACCGCCGGTCCGCGCCGGGGGGAGCATCGTGCCGCTGGCAATGGACCGAATACCCCGGGAGGAACAGTGGCAGTCAAAAAGAGCGCCGGACGCTGGTCCGGCACCAGAAAGGCGGCGGGGGCGGGG
>DATEJD010000169.1:0-3612 GCA_035278325.1 Gemmatimonadales bacterium
GAACCGCAGCGTGTCCGCCCGCGGCGCTCCCTCGCCGCTCCAGGCGATCCCCAGCGCGACCGGCGGTCCCGGCGCAGTCCACTCGAACACCACCGGCCGGCCGTTGCTCACGACCGCCCGCACCGGCCGGGCCGAGCCGCGGGCCGAGTCGGCGCCGCCGAGCAGCCAACTGGCGGTCGCCGCCACCCAGGTGCGATAGGTCTGCTCGCTCGAGCCGCCCCTGAACGCCCACCGCCACAGGCCGTCGACCGCCACCACCGCCGTCCGTACCCCACCTGACTGACGCCCGAACACCGCCGGCCGCTGCGCGCCGCGGCGTCCGACCTGGGCGGTGAGTGCCACCCAGTCATCCGGAGCGGGCTGAAGCGGGGTGAGCTGGATGGCGGGCGGAAAGGAATCGACCGGCTGGCCGAGGAAGGCGCCGGAGATCGGGGACGCATCGCTCGGTTTGAGATACCAGTCGCCCTCGATCGCGCTCGAGTCCGATCCGGCTGGCCAGGTCCACACGCCGCGGGCGTTGGCGCCCTCGGTCAACCCTCCGACGCGCCCCATCTGGATCAGGAGGTCGGCCCGGCGCGCGGCCTGGCGCACGGTCTCGTTGGGAACGACCGAGAGGTCGGTCATCGATCGCCAGCGGTCGGGGTCGATCCGGACGAAGCCTCGCACGGGCAGCTGGGCAACCTCGCGGAGCGTGCGGTAGAGAAACCGACTGTCCCAGTCTGCCGGCTCGGCGAGCAGGACGACACCGGGGGTGGGTGCCACGGTCACCATGTGGAGCCGGGTATCAGTCCGGGGCTCCGCGTCGTTGGCGCCGACCAGACCCACGTGGAGCACGTGCTCGCCAGCGCCGAAGGTGCTGGAGCTCAGGACCAGGCGGCCTCTCCCGCTCCCGCCCTTGAGCCGGAGCGTGCGCGCGCGGAGACGCTTACCACCCAGACTGGCTTCGACGGTGACGCTGTCGGCAGACGCGCCACCAATCGCTTCGACTTCGACCTGGAGGGGGATCGAATCTCCAGCCGTGACCCGGGCCGGACCGGCGACGTTGACCACCGCCAGATCCGGACGGCGCTCACGGGGGAAGAGCCGCACGGTGGCGCGCGGCAGAAGGTCGGGCGGCAGGTCGCCGGCGTCCTCGATCTCGCCGTCGGTCACCACCACGACCGGGCGGTCGGAGGCGGACGCGGCCGTGAGGGCGGGCGCGAGCAGCGAGCGGCCGCGCGACGGCAGCGTATCCTCCGGCCCGCGCTCGTCTCCGAATCGGCGCACCTCACCCCAGCGCGCGGCCGAGTCGCGCGCCTCGGTCCAGCGCCCGCCAGCGGCCGCCATGCTGAGCGATGCATCCAGCAGCACCAGCGGCCGATCCGGCGGCCTGGACACCGGACAGCTGAGATTGAGGAGGAGCAGCCCGAGCGTGGCCCAGGCGATGGCGCGGCAGACCAGCGGCACCCAGCCGCGCCGGCCGATGCGCTCGATCCGGAGATAGGTGAACGCCGCGAGCCCGCCCGCGAGGAGCAGGACGATGAAGACGCGAAGGATCATCGGACCGGTGGAGCGGTGGCGGCTTCCAGCGCCTCGGCCAGGCCGAATCGGCTCTCATACAGCGCGCGGCCGACGATGACGCCGGCGAGGCCGGCGTCGCGCACCGCCCGGATGTCCGCGACACTGGCCACGCCCCCGCTCGCGATGACCGATGCCCCGCCCTGCTGCAGCCGCCGCGCCCCGTCGAGATCGGGGCCGGCCAGCATGCCGTCACGTGCCACGTCGGTGTAGATGATGGTGCGGGCGCCGTCGCCGATGACCCGCTGTGCCAGCGCCTCGGCAGTGAGATTCGCGGTCTCGGTCCAGCCGCGGATGGCCACCTGGCGGTCGCGGGCGTCGATTCCCACGGCGACGCGCTCGGCGCCTACGGCCGCCAGGACCGCGGGCACCAGCGAAGGATCGAGCGCGGCGGCGGTCCCCAACACGGTGCGGGTCACTCCCTGTTCGAGGCCGGCCCGCACCTGGTCGAGCGAGCGCAGCCCGCCGCCGAGCTGGACTTTGACCCGCCAGCCGGCGCGAGTCACGATCCGACGCACCAGCGCCAGGTTCTCGCCGTCGCCGAAGGCGCGGTCCAGGTCCACGACGTGGATCCACTCCGCGCCCTGCTCGGCGAACCGCTCCGCCACGGCGACGGGGTCGTCCCCATAAACGGTTTGCCGCGTCGCCTCGCCCTGGCTCAGGCGAACGACGCGGCCATGTCGGATATCGATGGCGGGATAGAGGTCCACTACAGGAACGCTACGGCAGCCACCGGGCCTGGGTTTCCGTCGGCGGCGAGGGAACCGAGGCGACGGCGGCCGGCGCCTCGGTGTGCAGCAGCTGCAGCAAACGGTCGCGCTCCGCGTCGAACCCGGCTCGGAGGGCCGTGCCGATCGGCGCGCCGTTCCCAAGCTCGACCCGGCGCGAGTCCCTGGCCACGCCATTCACCCGGAATTCATAGTGGAGGTGCGGCCCCGTGGCGAGCCCGGTCGACCCGACGTAGCCGATGGTCTGGCCCTGCTCGACCCGCGCGCCGCTGCGAACGCCGCGGGCGAAGCCCCGCAAATGGCCGTACCGTGTGGTAATGCCGTTCCGGTGGCGCAGCTCGATCAGGTTGCCGTAGCCACCCGACCAACCCGCGCGGAGCACGACGCCGTCGCCGGCGGCCATCACGGGGGTGCCAGGAGCCGCGGCGTAGTCGGTGCCTTCGTGCCGGCGGGTGATGCCCAGGACCGGGTGAAACCGCGCCCGGGCAAAGCTCGACGAGATGCGGCGGAACTGGACCGGTGCCCGGAGGAAGGCGCGGCGGAGCGAGTTCCCGTCGGTGTCGTAGAACGCCGACCGCCCCGCGTTGTCGAACCGGAACGCGGTGAGACTCTTGCCCGACATGGTGAGGTCGGCCGCGAGCACGCGCCCGAACCGGACCTCGCCATCCTCGGACACCAGCCGCTCGAACACCACCTGGAAACGGTCGCCGGGCTGGATGTCGCGGGTGAAGTCCACCTGCCAGGCGTACACGTCGGCCAGGTCCCAGGCCAGGCGCTGGCGGTCGGCGCCGTCGAGCTGATTGTCGCCCACCTGCGCGTCGAGCGCCTCGTACAGCGAGTTGTCGATGCCGCCCGCGATCCGCATGGTCTCGGCCTTCCACGCGATCGGCTCGACCTCGGTGCTCCACTGCTCGCCCGCCCGGCGGAACCGCACCAGCTGCTCGGGGGTGGTGCGGACGCTGATCTCGGTCGGGGTCGTGGCGGTGTCCGGCCGGCGGAAGTTGAAGACGAGACCGGGACGGAGCCGCCGGGGGTCGAATGCGACCGACGAGTCCAGGTGCGAGAGGTCGAGCGTGGAGACGCCGTTCCGGGCCAGGAGGTCGGACACCGTCTCGCCGCGGTCGAGCGTATCCGAGGTCTCCGTGACAGGCACGGTGACCACGGGCCGTGTGGCTAGTGCCTGCGGCGCGGAGGCCGGCAGGCGGCGCCACGGCCAGCGGCCCGTCGCGGCGAACGCCGCGGCGGCACCGATGACCACGATGGCGGCGCCCAGCCGGCCGGCCCGCATCAATCCATCTGCCGTCGAATGAAGGTGGGGATTTCCATC
>DATEJD010000170.1:0-5467 GCA_035278325.1 Gemmatimonadales bacterium
TCCCGAACGCATGCCCCCTTCGCTTCGCTCAGGGTGACTCCCGCCACTCGGCTCACCGCTCACCGTCCATCCGCACCCGCACCGCTTCCGCGTGGCCATGGAGCCCCTCGGCCTCGGCCAGGGCGATGATCGCCTCCGCATCCTCGGCCAGCCGGGCGGGCGTGTAGCGGATCACACTGGTCCGCTTCACGAAATCGTACACACCGAGGGGCGAAGCGTAGCGGGCCGTGCCGGCGGTCGGCAGCACGTGGCTCGGGCCGGCGAGATAGTCGCCCACCGGCTCGGGCGTATCGTCGCCCAGGAAGATGGCGCCCGCGTGGCGGATGCCGGCGGCGATCCGCTCGGCGCCTTCCGCGACGATCTCGAGGTGTTCCGGGGCCCGCCGATTGGCGACCTCAATGCCTTCGCGCATGGAGGGGACGAGGACGATGAGGCCGTTCCGCTCGAGTGAGACGCGGGCGATGCCGCCCCGCGGCGCCCGAGCCAACGCGGCCTCGAGCGCCGTCGGCAGGGCCTCGGCCAGCCCGGGATCGGTGGTCACGCACCAGCTCACGGCGTCTTCATCATGCTCCGCCTGGGCAATCAGGTCGGCCGCCACCCGGGCGGGCCGGGCCGTGTGGTCCGCCAGGACCAGGACCTCGGTGGGGCCGGCGATCATGTCGATCCCCACCTGCCCCACCACCTGCCGCTTGGCCTCCGCCACCCAGCGGTTGCCCGGCCCGACGATCTTGTCCACCCGTGGAATGGTCGCGGTGCCGTAGGCCAGCGCGGCGATGGCCTGCGCGCCGCCGATCCGGAAGATCCGGGTGACACCGGAGAGCGCGCATGCCGCGAGCACGACGTCGGTGACGCCCTGCGGCGGGATGACCGCGACGATCTCCTGCACGCCGGCTACCAGCGCGGGTACGGCGTTCATGACCACCGAGGACGGGTACGAGGCCTTGCCGCCGGGGACGTACAGACCCACGCGATCGAGCGGGGTCACCTTCATCCCCACCAGGCTGCCGTCGGGCTCGGTGAGGTGGAAGCCGGCCTCCCGCTGGTGCTCGTGATACGCCCGCACCCGGTCCACAGCGCGCTCCAGCGCCGCCCGGACCGACGGACTCACCCGGTCCAGCGCGCCCTGCCAGATCCCGGCATCGACCGACCACTGGCTCGGGGGGAGATCCACCCCGTCGAATCGTCGCCCATATTCCCTGACCGCGTCGTCGCCGCGGGCCAGGACGTCATCCAGGATGGCGCGCACCGTTTCCCGCGTGGCCGCCTCGCTGCCCGCGCGGCGCGGGAGCAAGGGGTCGAGTGCCTCGAACGGTGGCACGACCAGGACCCGTATCATCCTCAACCCTCGCGGTAAAGCCTTTATGCGATTACACTTATAGCGTATGGAACCATCAGCCTCTCCGCCGATCGGCCTGGGCCTCTTGGCCGTCGTGGTGCTGGTGCTCGCCAATGCGTTCTTCGTGGCCGCCGAATTCGCGCTGGTGGGCGCGCGGCGGACCCGCTTGGACGAGATGGCCAGCGCGGGGGATGGCAAAGCTAGGCTCGCCCGGCGCGCCGTTCAATCGCTCGATCGCTATATCTCCGCGACACAGCTCGGCATCACGCTGGCGTCCCTGGGACTCGGCTGGATCGGCGAGCCGGCGCTCGCGGGGTTGATCGCCGGGGGATTCACCTGGCTGCCCAAGACCTTTGCCGCCGTGGCGACCCACGGCGTGGCCTCGGTCATCGCGTTCATCTTCATCACCATCCTGCACATCATCCTGGGGGAGCTGGTGCCCAAGGCACTGGCCCTGATCTACCCCGAGGAGGTGAGCCGGTGGGTATCGGCCCCGCTCATGGGCTTTGCGTGGCTCATGGCGTGGCCCATCGCGCTGCTCAACGGCACCGCCAACCGCTTCCTCCGCGTTTTGGGGATCGCGCCGCCGGGCGAGCACGAGCGGCTCCACTCCCCCGAAGAGATTCGCCTGCTGGTGGAGCAGAGCACCGAGGGCGGGAGCCTGCTCAAGGAGGACGCTCGCCTGCTCGAGGGCGTGTTCGAGTTCAGCGAGAAGACAGCGCAGGAAGTCATGACGCCGCGGACGCAGATGATTGCCCTCGAGGCCGGGCTCAACCTGGAGCAGGCCGCGGACGAAGTGGCTCAGGCCAGGCGCTCGCGCTACCCGGTGTACCTGGAGTCGCTCGACGAGATCGTGGGGGTGGTGCACGCCAAGGACATTCTGACCGCGCTGCGCGCCCGCCCGCATGAGACCGTGCAGGCCATCATGCGCCCGCCACTGTTCGTCCCCGGCACCCGGGAGGTGGAGGATGTGCTGGCGGACATGAAGCGGCTCAAGACCCATCTGGCCGTGGTGCTGGACGAGTACGGCGGGACCGCCGGGCTGGTGACGATGGAGGACCTGCTCGAGGAGATCGTGGGACCGATCTACGATGAGTACGACCCGCAGGATCGCCCTGGCGCCGGCGATGGCGCCGCGCGGCTGGACGGGGCGCTGCCGATCACCGAGTTCAATGCCAAGTACGACGCGGCACTCGACGACACCGACTACACGACGCTCGGCGGGTACGTGTTCGGCCAGCTGGGCCGGCTGCCCCGGCCCGGCGATCGCGTGACGGTCATGCCCCACACGTTCGAGGTGGTCGAGATGGATGGGCGGCGGGTCAAGAGCCTGCGCCTCCACACGGCTACGCCGGTCGAAGTCGAGCAGGTCGAGCCCAAGGCGAATGCCTGACGGGTGGGGATCGGCGCCGCGCGCCGAGCGCACGCAGGCCGCGTTCTTCGAGGTCAGCCGTCGCCTGAGCGCCGCCCGCACGGCGGAGGAGGCCTCGCGTATCATCGTCGCGGTGGCCCAGGAGCTGCTCGGCTGGGATGCCTGCACGCTCGACCTGTACTTCCCCGAGATCAATCAGGTGCAGGACGTGCTCACCATGGACTCGCTCGACGGAACGCCCGTCGACGTACCCTCGGCGAACACGACCTCCATCCCGACCCCCATGTTCGCGCGGGTCCTGCGGGAGGGCGCGCTGCTGATTCTGCGGTCTGACGCCGACATGGAGCCGGGTGAGCTGATTCCGTTCGGCGACACCGCCCGCCGCTCGCGCTCCCTCATGTTCGTGCCGCTCCACCACGGCGACCGCATCACCGGCATCCTGTCGATCCAGAGCTACACGGCCGACGCCTACGACCAGACCGACCTGGCCATGCTGCAGGAGCTGGCCGACCATTGCGGCGGCGCGATCGAGCGACTCCGAATCGAGAACGAGCTGCGCGAGAGCCGGGCGCAGCTGGCCCGGACCGAGGCGTTCGCCCTGGTGATGACGGCCCACGTCGGGCTCGACGGTCGCTGGCTTAAGGTGCCGCCCAGCCTGTGCAATCTGCTCGGCGTGGCGGAGGCGCGGCTGCTCGGCACCCCGGTCGAGGCCGTGCTGCATCCCGACGACGTGCCCCTCGAGCTGGCCGAGCGGGAGCGGCTGGTGCGAGGCGACACCCGGACGCTCGACCTCGAGACCCGCTGGGTTCGGCCCGGCGGCCGGCCGCTCTGGATGTACGTGAACGCCTCGGTGGTCGAGGACGGGTCCGGGCGCCCGCAGTACCTGCTCATGTATTTGCGTGACATCACCGAGCGGAAGAGCCTGGAGGACCAGCTCCGGCTGGCTCAGAAGATGGAGGCCGTGGGGCAGCTGGCCGGCGGGATCGCGCACGACTTCAACAACCTGCTCACGGCCATCCTGGGGAGCACCGAGCTGCTGCTGGCCGCCACCGACGCCGATGATCCCCGCCGCGACGACGTGCAGGAGATCGGGCGCGCGGCCCACCGGGCCTCGGCGCTGGTGCGCCAGCTGCTGGCCTTCAGCCGCAAGCAGGTGATGCAGCCGCGCCTGGTCAACCTGAACGCGATCGTCCGCGAGATGGGCGGCATGCTGCGCCGCCTGGTGGGCGAGCGGATCACCCTGCGACTCGACCTCGATCCCGCGCTGGGCGACGTCACCGCGGATCCGGGACAGCTGGAGCAGGTGATCGCCAACCTGGGCGTCAACGCTCGTGACGCGATGCCCGACGGAGGCACGCTCACGATCGCCACCGCGAACGTGAGCCGGGTCGGCATGCCCGGCGCGAGCGACGAGGGCATTCCGGCTGGACCGCTGGTGGTCCTGATCGTGAAGGACACGGGCACCGGCATGGACGAGCATGTCCTCGCCCATCTGTTCGAGCCGTTCTTCACCACCAAGGAGCTCGGCCGGGGCACCGGACTCGGGCTCGCCACGGTGTACGGCATCGTCCGCCAGAGTGGCGGCCAGATCCAGGTGACCTCGCGTCCCGGAGAGGGCAGCACCTTCACGGTGTACCTGCCGCGGGTCGAGGAGTCGGCAGCCGCCGGCCAGACCACCGCCGGGGCGCCGGCGCCCGCACCCGGGGGCACCGAGACGGTGCTGGTGGTGGAGGATGAGGAGGCCGTGCGGCATCTGGTCTGCCGGGTGCTCCGCGCCAAGGGCTACCGCGTGCTCGAGGCGCCCAACGCCGAGTCGGCGTTGCTGCTGGCGGGGTCCACCGCGGCACCCATCGACCTGCTGGTCACGGACATGGTCATGCCGGGGATGGGGGGCACCACGCTGGCGGCGGAGCTGCTGGCCGTTCGGCCCGCGATGCGGGTGCTCTTCATTACGGGCTACGCGCCGGAGGCGGTGGAGCGCGGCGGCCGGCTGCCCGACGCCGGCGGATTGCTGGAGAAGCCCTTCAGCGCCGATCAGCTCGCGCGGAGGGTGAGAGAGACGCTAACCGGCTGACCGTCTGAGCCTCTGCCCCTCCGACCGTCCGACCGTCCGACTCGCGCCCCGCCGCCGCGCGGCGTTACCTTCCCGCCCCATGCTCCCTTCTCAGCACGCCATGACTCCGCCGGGGGCGCTCGATCTCACCGGCGACGCCGCGCGCCGCCGACGCGAGCTCCAGCGCGCCTCGATGGCGGTGCTCGAGCGCGCGGCGTACGAGGAGCTGATTCCGCCGACGCTTGAGTACCAGGAGACGTTCCTTCGGGCAGGCGGTGCGGGCGTGGCCGAGCGGCTGATCCGGTTTCCCGACCGGGACGGGCGCATTCTCGCGCTGCGCTACGACTTCACGGCCAGCCTCGCCCGGGTGGCCGCGACCACCTTCGCTGGAGCCGCGCGTCCGCTTCGACTGTGCTACTCGGGCGCGGTGTTCCGGCAGGAGCCGGAACGCGGCGGGCGGCCCCGCGAGATGCTCCAGGTCGGCGCCGAGCTGCTGGGTCAGGCCGATCTCACGGCCGACATCGAGATCGTCCGGCTCGCCATCGCCCTGCTCCGGGCCGCTGGCATCCGGGACTTCCAGATCAACCTGGGGCACGTGGCCGTCCTGGCGCCGGGGCTCGCCGCGCTGGCGGACGACATCCGGGCGGAGGCCCGCCGCTGGATCGACCGGAAGGATCGCGGCAGCCTGTGCCGCGCGCTCGCCGAT
>DATEJD010000171.1:0-3922 GCA_035278325.1 Gemmatimonadales bacterium
AGCGAAGGGGGCATGCGTCCGGGCATGCCCCCTTCACTGCGTTCAGGGTGACGCCCCGCTACGCTCGGGGTGCCTCTACCGAGGCGCCGCCGCATCGCCCGCGGCACCGCGATCCACCGCCTGCAGATCCCGCTCCTCCACCTCGCACCAGTTGAGCAGGCCGGCCAGCTCCATCGCCGCCTCGGCGGATGCCGCGAATACGCGCGTGGTGCCACGCTCCACGCCGGGAATCTCGGTCTGCGAGGCCCGACCTCGCCGACGAAGCGGAATCGCCACTACCTGCCACGGACCGCGCATGGACGTGAGCGCCACCCCATCCTCCTCCAGCGTGACGATGATGCGGCGGACCCCGGTCGGCTGGTGCCGGTACCGCAGCCGCCCACGCTGCTGATGCGCCAGCGTCTCGCGAAGCTCGAGGATCACTCTGGCTCGAATCTGTTCCCGGTCGATCACGCGGGCTCCAAGAGCGCGGGGTGGTGCCTACGGCGGCGGTATGCGCGCACCGCCCACACAGCGAGCGCGGTGTGAGCGGCGGTGTGGTGTGCCCGACCATTCTAGAGACAATGGCGGCCCGGCGGGAGCGCTGCCGCCGGCCGCGAATGTAACAATGCGCGAATGTAACAATGAGGGAAAGGCTCCGGGCGCCGACTGCGGTGGTCGCGGCGTGGCGGGCGCGGCCTGGGGAGGCTATGCCGCGGTCAGCCGGCGGCCGCATCCTCGCTGAACTCGAACAGCTCCTCCGGCAGCAGCCGGAGGCGCGGGCCGACCTCGATCCAGAGCTGCCCCGCGGGCGGAACCGGCGTCAGCGCCGAGTCGTTCCGATCGAGCACGCGGTACCACTGGCGGGACAGGCTCGGATGCTGCGCCTCGAGGCCCGAGCGGAGCCGGGCCATCCGGGGACGCATGCGAGTGCAGGCGTTGTCGTCGGGCACGGCTGCCCGATCCTATTCTCCTCGGCCGAAGACGTCGGCGAGGGTCAGAGGCTTGGGTCACCAGCCATGGTACGAGGGGCCCATGAGACTGCATCCGGCCGCCGGAATGCGCAAGACCTTCCCCTAGGGCCAGTTTGTCAGCGCCCGTTGCGCCGGACCTTGATCTCAAGACCCGGCTTCGGCCATCGTATGTCCCCATGAAGCCCGTTTCGAAGACCGCCTACTATTGCTGCGCCGTGCGGGCGCTCGATGCCGCCACCGCGTCTCCGGTGTGCGGCGACACGTTCGCCGACCGGTTCATGACGCCCGAGGCGTGGCAAACCTTCGAGCCGTTTCGCGATCTCGGCCCGCCCAATGCCTCGAACGTGGCCCGCCATCGGATGATCGATGACGTGCTCCGCGCTCGTCTTGCGGTCCGGCCCGACGCCGGCATCGTCATCCTTGGCGCCGGGTTCGACACTCGCGCGTTCCGCCTGACGGGCGGCCGCTGGATCGAGCTCGACGAGCCGGCGGTGATCGAGCGCAAGGAAGCGCTGCTGCCCACGCGAGATGCACCCAACCCGCTCACCCGCGTGTCCATCCAGTTCGACCGCGAGCCGCTCGCCGCCGCACTGGCGCCATTCCGGGATCTGGTCGAACCGATCGTGGTGCTCGAAGGCGTGCTCCCCTATCTCACGGGGACCGAGATCGCTGCGCTCGCCCGCACCGTGCGCGCCGCGTGGCCGAACCCGACCCTCGTCTGTGACCTCATGACCGGCACGTTCTCCCGGCGCTATGGCGGGCGGATCGGTCGGCGGCTTCGGGAGCTGGGCGCGTCCTGGCGACCCTTCGAGGGTGAGGCGCTGCCATTGATCGAGGCGGCGGGCTTCCGGCTGGAGACGCGCGAATCGGTGGTGAGCTATGCCGCGGCCCGCGGCACCGTGCGCGTGCCGAGGTGGCTGCTCGGCACGCTCCTCCGCTCGCTTCGTGACGGGTATTCGATCGCGTCGTTCCGCCCGGTGTGAACGGTGGGCTCGCGTTCCTAACGCTCCGGCTCCGTGTCACGAGCCTCACGGGATTCGAGCTCCGGCGTGCGGCCGTTGTCGCTCGAGAGGCGCTCCTTGACGCTTTCAACCACGGTAGCAGTGACGCTCGCGGTAGTGTCCTTGAGGCGCTCGAGCCCTTCCTGGACCAGGTCCATTCCTTGACGTGCCTTCTTCTTCACCGCGGCCCCGACGGCTTCTCGATTCATCGAGCGGGCCAGCGATTGGCGCAGCGTGGATGTGCGACCGGCGGCCTTGCGCGCGGCCGGCTTCCGCGTCGTGGTCTTCCGCGCCGTGGACTTCCGGGTCGTGGACTTCCCGGTCGTGGACTTCCGGGTCGTGGACTTCGGCGCCGTGGTTTTCCGCGCTGCGGTCTTCCGACGCGCCGTCTTCCGCGTCGCGGTCTTCCGAGTCGCGGTCTTCCGATTGGCGGACTTCCGGGCGCCGGACTTCGCGGTCTTCCTGGAGCGGGCCTTCTTCCTCGTGGCCATGCGATCCTCTGAGCGGCTGGTGGGCCGGACCGCGCACCATCCTCTCGTCGGGTCCGGCCCTGCACCATGCAGCGGCCGTTGTGGGGCCGCCGTAGCGCTCATCACGTCGAGGGCTGACTGTCGCCCGGCGCCGGCGCGCCGCCCCGATGCCGCCAACGGTCCTGCCGCTGCTGCTCGGCAGTCTTGCGCTGGTCGTCCCGCCACTTCTGGTAGCGCTTCCACTGGTCCTTGTCGAGCATGTCCTTGAGCGCATCGTCGAACGCGGCCTGTCGGCGGGTCAGCTCCTGGCTCAGCGGAATGAAGACCTCGCGTCGCTGCTGAAACGAGGAGCGGTCGCCCGCGTCACCCATGCTGTTCCGGAGCGCGACCAGGCTGTCGCGCTGGGGCCTGGTCTCGGTCATGAGCCGGTCGTACAAGTTCTGGTAGCCGGCGAGCTTGGCATCGGGCAGCTGGACCAGCTTCTGGAAGTCGGCCGGGGCGGGCGGCCCCTGCAGGACAACAGGATCCGGCGGCGTGCCGCGCCCCATGCCGTGCATGCGGCCCCCGTGTCGGCCGTACTGCTGCTGTCCCGGATCGTCCGAGTACTGCGCCACCGCGGCCGGCGCCGCCAGGGCGAGGATGAGGAGTGCAAGCGGAAACGCGCGGCTACGCATGTTGCGACCTCCGATTCGGATGGGGCGTCGATGGAACGGAGGGGATACAGCGGGACGCGCGAGGGCGTTGGCAAAGACGGAAAGACGGAAGGACGGAAAGACGGAAGGACGGAAAGACGGAAGGACCCGCACACCCCGTGTGGCCAGTCGTTCACCGACAAGGCTTCGCTGGCTTGTCCTTCCGTCCTTCCGTCTTTCCGTCTTTCCATCCTCCCTGCGTCCGTCCGATCGCACGATTACATTGTCCATATGACAGCGACCCTCCAGCCTGCCAAGCAGGCCCCGACCACGGGAGCCGGTGTGCCCACCATCTGGCTCGACGGCAAATGGTATGACCGCGAGACCGCCACGGTTTCGGTCTACGATCACGGACTGCTCTACGGCGACGGCGTCTTCGAGGGCATTCGGATCTACGGCGGCAAGATCTTCAAGCTCGCCGAGCACCTCGAGCGGCTGTACGACTCTGCCCATGCCATCTGGATGACCATCCCGATGCCCCGCGAAGAGATGGCCGCGATTACGGAAGAAGCGGTACGGCGCTCGGGCATCCAGGAGGGCTACATCCGCCACATCGTCACCCGCGGGGTGGGTGACCTGGGGCTCGACCCGCGCAAGTGCCCGCGTCCGTCCATCATCATCATCGTGGACACCATCAAGCTGTGGCCCGAAGAGGTGTACGAGACCGGCCTCAAGGTGGTCACCGCCGGTACGCCCATCCCGCAGCGCGAGTCGCTCTCGCCTCGGGTCAAGTCGCTCAACTACCTGGCGCACATCCTGGCCAAGATCGAGGGCGCGCAGGCCGGGGCCGACGAAGTGCTCATGCT
>DATEJD010000172.1:0-7218 GCA_035278325.1 Gemmatimonadales bacterium
GATAGGGCGATAGGGCGATAGGGCGATAGGGCGATAGGACGAGGCGAAGGTAACCGCCCTTATTCCGGGCGCAGCCCTGCAAAGACGAGAGGCCGCCTCCCGACGGCCTCTCGCTTTTTCCTATCGCCCTATCGCCCTATCGCCCTATCGCCGTATCGGCCTTCACGGCACCATCGTTCCCCGCCGCCTCACGAAGACCCGGTAGAGCAACAGTAGGATCATCGCACCGATGATCGAAGCGATGATGCCCGGGCCTTCGCCCGGGTTGCTGTACCAGCCCAGCGCCCGCCCGAGGAAGCCCGCCAGGAGGGCACCAGCCACGCCGATCAGCATCGTAACGATCACGCCGCCCGGATCCCTGCCGGGCATCAGCAGCTTGGCGATCGCTCCAACGATCAAACCAATGATCAAGGTCCATAGGAAGCTCATAGTGCCCTCTCCAAGGTGGGACGGAACATATATGCCCCTGCCGAAAGGACCTCTGTGAGGCGGCGCACATCAGCCGTCGTGGTCGCCAAGGTGCGCGGTGACCGTCTCATGCTTCCGGTTGCGCATGATGTCCAGCTTGAAGTTTTCGCCTTTGTCATAGCTCCGCAGGATACGGAGCAGATGCGCCGGGCTGGATGGCTTGCGGCCGTCCACCGCCTGCACCACGTCCCCGCTCTTGAGGCCCAGCGTGTTGTCCCGGGGGGCACGGATGACAAGGATCCCGTCGGTCGTGCCGAAGTAGTTGGCCAGATCGGGGTTGAGCGGTGCCAGGTCGAGGTCGGCGAGGGGGCCGCCGGCGAACAGCTCGAAGTGGTCGCCCATGCCCATCTCGTCGGGCATGTCACCCATGACCATGTGCTCGGGATCCGGACCGCGGAACCGCATGGTAAACGGGCGGTGGCCGTCGGGCCCCATCACGAAGTTGTCGGGCTCGTTCTCGGTGATGACGGAGGCGGTCTTGCGGTCCTTGCCCCGGAGGTACTCGATCGGCACCGTGTCGTTGGGCTCGAGCCGAGCGGCCAGCTCGATGAGACGGAGCCCGGGAAGCGACTGGCGCTTGTCCGCGCCTTGCTCGGCCCGGCCACCGGCCAGCACCGACTTGCCGTCGAGCTTGGTGATCACATCGCCCGAGCGAAGTCCAGCCTTGGCCGCGGGTCCGTTGGGGACCACTGACTCGACGTACGCGCCAAGCGAGTCGGTGTCACGCGCCTGCAGGTTCACCTTGATCCCGAGCCGGGCCCGGCGGTTCATCACCAGCGTCATGATGCGGTCGGGCCCGTCGACCCGGCGCTCGAAGCGGACCGTGTCGGTGTCGTCCTGATTCTGCGCCGCGAGGGGCATGGCCGGGGCCAGCAGGCTCGCGGCGGTCAACGCAAAGGTCAGCACAAACGCAGGGCGCATATCGATCTCCTCGGGGCTCAGAGCCCCACGTTGCTGGCGCGGGTCACGTGCACATCCACCAGCGCGTCGAGCAGCCCGACCCGTTCACGCCAGAGCTTGAGCAGCTGATCGTCGCGCGGCTGGCGCTCGAGCAGCTCCGCCATCTCGAGCTCCCGGTCCACCCGGGCAATCCGATCTTCCAGCTCCTGAGCGATGCCGGCGGTCCTGCCGTCCAGCATCCGCTGCTCGGGGTGGTACTGGTTCAGGGCGGTCTCGAGCGCCTGGGAGCGCGCCATGGCCGCCTGGATCTCCTGCTCGCCCGCGTTCGTGGGCTCGGTCCGCGGGCCAATCGCGAGGGCGACGGCGATGGACGCCGCCGCCGCGAGACCGATCAGGCCCGCCATCCGCTGACGGCGGGCCCGCCGTTCTACCCGAAGCCGCGCGGCCACCTGGGGCCAGCGGTCGCGGCTGGGCCGCAGCGCGGGAAGCGCCTTGATCCGGGCCACCCGCTGGTGCAGGCGATCGAGCTCCGCCCGGCAGCTGGGGCAGCCGTCGAGATGCTCCCGCGCGGACGCGTCGCCCGGCTCCAGGCCGGCCTCGCGCAGGCTCAACAGAGTTTCCATAGACAGGTGCGTCATGCTGCTTCCTCCTCCCCGAGCCAGCGCCGGAGCCGTTGATGCGCCCGGGCGAGCTGCGACTTCGAGAAGCTCGGGGTCTTGCCCATCATGCTGGCGATTTCCTCGTGGGTGTAGCCTTCCACGTCGTGGAGCCACACCACCGCGCGCGAGGTCTCGGACAGCCGTTCCAGGGCCGCCTCCAGGTCCATCCGGAGGGCCGTGTCCTCGCGCCGGTGTCCAACCACGTCCTCCTGCAGCTCGTCGGTGTCCCGGTACTTGTTCCGCCGGAGCCGCATGAGCGCCTTGCTGGCCGCGATGGTGCGGACCCAGCCCCAGAGACTCCCTTCCTCGCGGTACCGGCCAATGCTCTTGCACACCTCGAAAAAGGTCTCCTGGAGCACGTCTTCGGCATCTTCGGTGGTGCGGCAGATACGGCGGGCGAGGTTGTACACTGGGGCTTCGAAGGCTCGGTAGAGCTCCTCGAGCGCCCCCTCGTCTCCGGCCCTGGCGCGGGCGACCACCGACTCGGCGTTGGCGAGGAGGTACGATTCCATTACGCGGGTCCCTGTCATGGCCCTCTAAGAATGCGGTGGGCCGGGAGATGGTTGCAGCACCCTGAATGGTAAGCGGTTAGCGGGGACCAGTGGGCGTAAGCGGGAATGAGTCGCCCTGAGCGCAGCGAAGGGGGCAGGCGTGGGAACCTGGCTCCTTCGCTTCGCTCAGGATGACTCCCCCGCTCACCGCTTACCGCTTACCGCTCATCGGCTTATATATCCGCCCATGCCCGAGACCACCGCCGCCCCCCACATCTGGTTGCACCACCTCGAGGACGAGGCCGACGCCGCCTACCTGTACCGCGAGCTGGCGCAGGCCGAGCGGGACACCCGGAAGTCCGAGCTGTACCGGAAGCTGGCCCAGGTGGAGGACCGCCACGTCGAGATGTGGCGCAAGCTCCTGGCCGAGAACGGCCACGACGTATCCCGGCCGGTGCCCTCCCGCGGCGCCCGGTTCCGCGCCTGGGTCGCCCGCCGGGTCGGGGCCGGGATCCTCCTCCCGATGCTGCTCCAGGAGGAGGGACGTGAGGTCAAGGGTTATCTGAGCCTCTACCGGGAGGCGCCGGACGGGGTGGTAGGCCCGACGGCCCTCACGCTGGCGAAGGAATCGAAGGAGCACGCCGAGACGCTCGCCTCCATCAGCGGCGCGGACGGCGAGCCCTGGCACAAGACGGGGGCCGGCGGCTTTCTACGCAACGTGGTCTACGGATTCAACGACGGTCTCACCGCCAACTTCGGACTGGTGGCGGGGATGATCGGCGCCCAGAGCAACCTCCCGATGGCGGAGCACGCGGTGGTCGTGGCGGGTATGGCGGGAATGGCGGCCGATGCGCTCTCGATGGGCTCCTCGGGCTACCTCGCCGCCAAGAGCGAGCGTGAGGTGTTCGAGCACGAGATCGCCATGGAAAAGGAGGAGATCCGGCTCATGCCCGAGCTGGAGGAGGAGGAGCTCAGCCTCATCTACCAGACCAAGGGCGTGCCCGCCGACCAGGCCGCCGCGCTGGCCGCGCAGATCATGCAGGACCCGGCGCGGGCGCTCGAAGAGCAGGTCCGGGAGGAGCTCAAGATCGGCGAGGCGACCACCACGCCGATGCGAGAGGCGTGGATCACCGGGATCGCCACGGCGCTGGGTGCCTTCATTCCGGTGGCCCCGCTGGTGTTCAGCAGCAGCCCAGCGGCGATCTGGACCTCGTTCGTCCTTTCCATGCTGTCGCACTTCGCGGTGGGGGCCGCGCGAAGCTTCTTCACTGGCCGCGGCGTCATCCGAAGCGGGATGGACATGTTCATCGTCGGCCTCGGCGTGGCGGGCGTGGGATACCTGGTCGGGGATTGGATCGTCAAGCTGCTGTAAGGCGGATAGGCGGACAGGCTGTAAAGGCGGAAGGGGTGGGGTGATCGCTGGGGTCTCCACTGGACGCGGCGGCTGTGAGCGCCGACACAACCGATCGACCGGGTCGAACGCATGATGCTGAGGGGCGGGTGGTCACCCGCCCCTTTTTTTGTCGGCCGTGTCTCGATTCCGGAGGGATCCTGTGATTCGACAGACCCCTTGGCGTGCCTGTGCCGCCGCGCTGCTTACTGTCGCTGTTGTCGGGGGGTGCTCCGACAGCGGCGGCGATATCACCACGCCTCCCCCATCTCCGTCGGAGACGGTGCACATCACGTCAGTCTCGGCGGGCGCGAACTCCACCAACGCCCTGGCGGCCAGCGTCGCCGTGGTGGCGGAGCACGCCGATTCCGCGCGACTCCTGTTCGCCCCGCCGGGGGCCGCGGCCGACTCGACGCCGGGCGTGAGCCTCGCGAGCGGCCAGGCCTCGATCCCGGTCCTCGGGCTCCGGAGCGGCGTGGCGTATCGTGGGGTCGTCGAGGCCTTCGGCGCGAGCGGCCGGGTGCAGTCGGACAGCGTGAGCTTCGCCGCGGGCGACCTGCCGGAAGCGCTCCAGCACGTGACCCTCACGACGACCGGCGCCGGGGCGCCGGGCTACACGCTCGCGGCGGTAGCGCTGGGCGGCACATCGATCTTCGCCATCGCGTTCGATTCGGCGGGCGCGATCCGCTGGTATCGCGGGTTCGATTTCGCCACGTCCCAGGCCACCGGCGACCTCAAGCAGCAGGCCAACGGCAACTTCACCCTCTTCGTCGGCACGACGACCGGCTCACAGCCGGCGCAAGGGCACTTCGTCGAGTTCGCGCCCACCGGCGACTCGCTTCGAACGATCGCGACCCCCGATCCGCTGTTCACCGACAACCACGAGCTCACCATTACGGGCTCCGGCGCCGACGAGCGCATGCACCTGTTCGGATATGATCGGCGGGTGTCCGACCTCTCGCGGGTCGGCGGGCCGGCCGCGGCGGAGATCGCGGGCCACTCGCTGCTCCGGCTCCGGCCGGATGGGTCGAGCGAGTTCACCTGGAGCGGATGGGATCACCTCCGGATCGAGGACTGGATCGAGCCGCCGCCTCCGGACCCGACCAGCACGACCCAGCAGGACTTCGACCATCCCAACGCCCTGTCCTTCGACCAGGATGGCAACTACATCGTCTCGTGGCGTAACCTGGGCGAGGTGACCAAGATCGACGCGCAGTCAGGGGAGATCGTCTGGCGGCTCGGCGGGGCGAACAACCAATTCACCTTCGTGAACGATCCGCTCGACGGCTTCAGCGCGCAGCACTACTCGCGCATCCTGCCGAACGGCCACCTGCTGCTGTATGACAACGGCACCCGCCATGAGCCGCAGGAGACGCGGGTGGTGGAGTACGCGCTCGACCCCGCCGCGCGCACCGCCACGCTGGTGTGGGAGTTCCGGCACTCACCGCCGATCTATACGGCCTACGTGGGCTCGGTGCAGCGGCTCGCGAGCGGCAACACCGCGATCGGGTATGGCTTTGCCGGTCACGCTGCCGAGGTGACGCCGGAGGGGAGCGTGGTGTGGGAGGCAGATCTGCAAGTGGATGGCAAACCATCGCTGGTGTACCGCCTGACCCGGATCGCGTCGCTGTATCGATATCAGGATCCCTGAGCGTATCGATACACTCACGAGCCACGTGCTCCCTCGATCGACAGCGGGTGTCGAAACACGTTGCGCGGATCCCACCGCGCCTTGACCCGCTGGAGCCGGGGGTAGTTGGCCTGGTAGTACAGGGTTGACCAGGGGACGCCGGAGGTATTCAGGGCCGGATCCGCCAGGTCGGTGTCGGGGTGGTTGATGAAAGTGCCGTCGTACCGATCGCCCGGGACGGGGACGCCCCCGGTATCGGCGAACAGCTCGCGATAGAAGCTTCGCACCCACGCGAGGTTCTTCGCCTCGTCCCGGGGATCCAGCCAGCCCGTGGTGCAGGCCATGTCGAGGATGGAGCCGCGTTGCGCCGAGGCGGTGGCCTCCGCCGCGACGGTGTTGATGCGGCCGCCGTAGGTCGCGAGCCCCAGCATGCCACCCATGACGTCATGGCCGGCGTCGGTCAGGTAATCATAGGCCACGTCGATCTGGCGATCGGTGAGCCGCCGCCTGAGCAGCGCGTCCTTCACCTTGACGCTCACGCCCCCCGGCGGCGCGGCGAACAGGTCGGGCAGCGGGTTGAGCGCGAACTCGAGCCACGGCAGTCGCTGGAGCCCCAGGGCGCTCGGTGGGACGGCTCCCTCGCACACCAAAGCCAGATGGTCGGCCATCTGGCGCTCCGCCGCGGCCCCCGCCGTGCTCACGCCGCGAATGATGATCGTTCCGAACTCCCGGCGGTGGATCTCGAACAGCGACCACAGCGAGGCGAAGGGTGAATCGGGGCCGCTCTCCCGCTCGCACCAGGCGCCATGGTTCCGGAGCAGCCGCGCGAACGAGGTCCGGTCGATATCGCTCCAGCTCCACTCCGCCCGCAGAGTGGTGATCGACTCGGGCGCCCGCGGCAGCAGGCTGGCCGGCGCGCGCCCGGATCCGCTGGGCGACCGGAACCAGTACCGGGTAACGATGCCGAAGTTGCCGCCGCCGCCACCGGTGTGCGCCCACCAGAGGTCGCGATTGGGGTCAGACGGCTCCCGGGTGGCGAGCACGCTGCTCGCCCGACCGTCCGCGCCCACGGTCACGACCTCGACGGCGTAGAGGTAGTCCGCCGCCAGACCGAGCTCGCGGCAGAGGAAGCCGAACGCACCGCCGGCCACGTGCCCGCCCATGCCGATCGCCGGGTATTCCCCGAGCGGAACCACCGTACCCCATGTCTCGCAGAGCGCCCGGAACGTCTCGCCGACGGTCGCTCCCGCCTCGACGGCAATGGCGCCGAGCCGCGTGTCGTAGGAGACGCGCTTCATCGGTGAGACATCCAGGATGACTCGCACCTCGGGATCCGACACGAACCCTTCGAGGCAATGGCCGCCGCTGGTCACGACCAGCCGCCGGTCCTCGTGCACCGCATCCTGCACCGCGGCGATCACCTGCTCGGTCGATTCGGCCAGCCGGACGTAGTCGGGCGTGGCGCTGAATCGCCGGTTGAACCGCCTCTCGAGGACCTCCCGATAGCGGGGATCCTCAGGGCCGACCCTGGGGGTCATGAACGCGTGGTGGGATGCTGGACGGGTCGGCATCGTTTCCCCTGATCCCGGGCACCTGCAAGCCGAGGTGGAGCAGAGCCCTCGATTTCGAATCCTGAGGCAGGCTAATCGAGTGCGGATGACCTGAGAAGGCGGCCGGCCG
>DATEJD010000173.1:0-11939 GCA_035278325.1 Gemmatimonadales bacterium
CGGCGGTTCAGCTTCCCCCTTCACCTGCACCCACCCGGGCCACCAGCCCCCGCCTCACGCTGCAGGTCTCACATCACCACCCGCAGTCCCACCCTCCAACCCACCCGACGCCGCGGTCGGCCCCGCACCAGCCTCCGACCCCGACCCCGGTCTCGCAACGACCGTACTGGCACTGATCCACGCACCCAGCTTCTGCTCATCGTTCTTGAACCGATACCGGTTCCGCGCGTCCATCGCCCGCACGGTCCGCCGGGCTTCCCTCGCGAGGGCCCGAAGCTCCCGCGTGGCCCCCGTATGCGTACCGCGCCCCTCGTTGCCGAGCTTCACGGCCGCGTCGAACTGGTCCAGCAACTGCCCGAACACCGCCAGCACCGCATCCGACATACCGTACTTCGACAGCACCTCCTTGTGCTCCGACGCCTGGGCCTGCATCGTGCGCGCGGCGGTCAGGTGCGCGGCCAGGGTGTCCTTGCTCGGCTTGTACCGGAACAAGGCGACCAGCTCCGGATGGTCCTTCGCCGCCAGCCTGCCGATTTCCGACAGGTGCGCGATCGGCCCGGCCAGCGATTCCCGCCGGCTCCGCCGCTTCTCCAGCGAGGCTGTGTGCACCGCGGTCAGCCCCCGGCGCTGGGCAGCCGCGACCATCTCCATCCGCGACCGCACCTCCTTCAGTCGTGCCTCCAACACCGCCTGTCCCGGGTCGGTGTCCGGGTTCGCCTCGCTGAACTGCACCGCGCGACCCGTCATCTCGAACGATCTACGGCCATCCCCGTCCATACCTCCCTCGTGCGTGTGCGCTCGTCCGGATGGCCCGGCTCCCGTCGGCGCGTTCGTCACCTGCATGTTGTATCTCGAAGGATCGGCTCGCGCTCGGGCCGTGAACCGATCGCGAGGACGTGAACGCATCGAGCGTGCCACTCATTGCATCGAGCACGGCGTGCAGCGAGGCACACTGCGATAACGGTCGCGATGGTGAGCGCGGAAGATCGCGCGCCCGATGAAGATCGCCGCTCGCGCGCGACACGTCGTTGGCGAACGGACGCGGCCGCTCGGCGTGGATCGAAGGCGATCGCGCGCCATGAAGTGACCGCGCGTCGGTCTCCCGAAAAGGACAGTGGATGATCGCGTCCGGTCGGTCGCACGGGCCGCCCTGGGCGTCGCTCGGCCAGTTGGTGCGTCGCCCTGACTACTCGACACGTCGCTCCTGGCACTCGGCGGACAGCATCAGGCAGTCGGGCGATCGCTGTCGGCCGTCGTCGCGCCGCGCCGTGCCCGGGATGCGTCGCTCCTGGCACTTGCTGCGTCGCTCGGGCCTGCGGTATGTCGCCCCGGACTCCCGGCGCGTGGCTCGGCTGATTCGGTGCGTCGCTCCACCAACTCGGCGGCCCGCTAGGTGACTCCGGGGACCGCTCCCGGCTCCGGCGGGGTACCCGAGGCAGTCGATCCGTCGCCCGCGGCCGGCATTCGCTTGCTCGTGCTCGGGGATGCATCGCTTGCTTCGCCGATCGAGCGCTCGCCCGCCTGGCGGATCGATTGGGACTGGCGATGCTCCGCTCGCCGGCCCCGACGCTCGCCTCGGCGAGCCGATCGCTCGCTCCCGTCTTCCGCCGCGCCGCTCGCGGCGGCAACCGCTTTCACTCGCACTCCGGTCGCCTGCTCGGCCCGGCGGCGGTCCCTTGGTCCGAGGTGGCGGCCCGCTCGCCCGTTCCGGGGCTCCCTTGCGGGTGTCATCGGAGCACTCCCGGGTTTCCGCGACACGCTCGCGGGCTGGCAAGCTCCCTCGCTTCGCTCGGGATGACGGGACGGCGCACCGGATGAGGGCACGGCGCACCGGATGATGGGCACGGCGCGCCGGATGAGGGCGCGGTGCGCCCGATGAGGCCGCGGCCCGCCGGGAACCTCGCTCGGACCAGGCGACCCGTTCCCACTCTTGACCCGACCAGTCATCGTCCATATTATGTGACCAATTGGTCACATGAGTTCCGACGATGCTGTCTTCCGAGCCCTCGCCGACCCCAGCCGCCGGCGCATCCTCGACCTCCTCAAGGCCCGGCCGGGCACGACGGTGGGCGAGCTGGGCGAGCGGTTCGCGTTCAGTCGCTTCGCGGTCATGAAGCACCTGCGGGTGTTGGAGCAGGTCGGACTGGTGGTGCCGAGACGGGAAGGGAAGACCAAGCGACTGTATCTCAACGCCATACCGATCCAGACCATCTACGACCGCTGGATTTCCCAGTACAGCGCGCTGTGGGCCTCGCGGCTCACTTCTATCAAATACACTCTGGAAGAGGAGAGACCACCGATGCCGACCGCGACCCAAGTCCGCCACATCCACGTGGTGCACATCCGCACCACGCCGGAGAAGCTGTGGCAGGCGCTCACCCGACCGGAGCTCACCCGCCAGTACTACTACGACGCGGACATCCGCAGCACGTTCGTCCCGGGTGCCGATCTCGAGTACGTGCGGAAGGAACCGGATGGAAAGACCAGGACGGTGGTCGCGGGCAAGGTGCTCGAGGCGGAGCCCAACCGGCGCCTGGTGCACACGTTCGCGTTTCCGGAGCTGTCGGACGAGCCGACCCGGGTCACCTACGAGCTCGAGCCGGTAGGCGACGTGGTTCGGCTCACCATGACCCACGAAGGCTTCGACGGCGAGACCGAGACCTACCGGATGGTGCGCGGCGGATGGGCGCCGATCTTCGATGGGCTCAAGACCCTGTTGGAGACCGGGACGGCCCTACGCCTTCCCCGGCCGAGGATGTAAGAGCGGCCTTGATGATGCACGCCTCAGGTCTCCGTCGCGAAGGTCGCGGGCGCCGCCTCTGGTGCCGACGGTGACACTTCCACGCCCACGACGAACGGCTGGGCGTCCCGAACCAATCGAGACCTGAGTTCCTCGGCGGGGTATCGCTTGCGGAGCCGGACCTCGTACTCGAGCTGGCCGGCGGAGCCGCCCCCACCGCCGGCCCGCGTCCGCTGCCGGCTCTTCGTGAGCTCCTCGAGCAGCGGCTTCTCAACCGTGCGGCGTCGTTCGCTCCCGCAGTCGATCAGTGTGCCCAGGCCACCGAAGTCTCCTGCGTAGCGTAGCGAAACACGAGCTCGGACCCGTCCGGCCGAATGGTATACAGGCCGCGTTCGACCCCCCGTGCTCCGGTCAGCGCCAGCCGATCGCCCGTGGGGGACCACGATACGTCAAACACACTCATGCCCGTAGGAGGGGTCAAGCGCACCTGCCCACTCCCGTCGTCGTTGATGATGTACAGCCCGAGGGTCATCCCGTCTTCGGCCCCGGTAAATGCGATGCGGGTGCCGTCCGGCGACCAGCTCGCCGAAAAGGGGTCAACCACTCGAGCGGGGAGTCGTTCGAGGCCGCTTCCGTCCGGGTGAACGACGCAGAGCCCCTCCGAGGGCCCTCCGAAACGGCTGAAGGCGATTCGCGTTCCATCGGGTGACCACGCCGGTGCTTCGTCTTGCCGTCCGTCGGTGATCCTCAGCCGGTTACTCCCATCCGGATTCAGCACCACCAGTCCCGTCGTGTCACCCAGGTTCCGGATCACCACCCGCGAGCCGTCCGGCGACCAGCTGGGATCGCCGTCGCTGAATACATCGGTGATCTGCGCCGGTGTGGCGCCCGGAGACAGGATGCCCCAGATCCGCGAGTCGAAGGCATTCAGCGGCAGAGGATACTGCTCGTACAGGATCCTGGTCCGTTCGGGGGACCACGCCGGATCGGCGGCGTACACCTGGTCACTCGTGAGAAAGGTGGCGCCGCTGCCATCGGACTGCACCCGGATGATGCGGTCATCGCCCAGCAGGATCTGCTCGGCCGTCTCACCGGACGCGAGCGCGCAGAACACTCGAAAGGCTACCGGAGTCTCCTGCGCGAACGTCACCGTCACCTCGCGCACGCGTGGAACCACGACCGCGCAGTTGGGGGCCACGCCGGCAAGCTCCACCATGCGGGCGCCGGCGTGAACGTCGTTGCGGATGACCGAGGCGCTCGAGGCCACCGTGCTGGTGAGGCTGCCATCGATCATGACCTGGTAGCCATCCGGATCGACGTCCCATCCTGTGGTCGTCACGTCGATCTGGAGGGATCCCAGTTGTGCCACGCAACTGATCGTGATTGACGCGTCGGTGGAGCGACTACTTTGGACCTGCACCGTCCGCGGATTCTCCCCTTCGAGCGTGCAATTGGAAGCGACATCCGAGACTGCGAGCTGGTGCGTGCCTGAAGCCAGCCCGGAGACTGTCGTGTCAGTGGCTGGGCCGACGGCCTGTGGAGGGCCGCCGTCGAGAGTCACCAGGTACCCGTCGGGGTCCGGGTCCGCGCCGGACGTGCTCACGACCAGGCGGAGCTCACCGGTTGGTGGCTCGACCGGAACGTCTCCGCCGCATGCCAAGGACAGCGCGGTACAGATTGGCACCAGGTGCCGGATGGGGTACCGCCTGGAGGAACCTGTCATGCGCAGTCCTAGTCTACTTGATGAAGTCCACCCACCCCGCTTCGTTCGCCGCCAACGCCACCCCGTCCGGGCGCACTGCCACCCGCCGGACCGACCCGCCCACCACCAGCGTCTTGAGCAGCGTGAGGCTGGCCCGGTCCACCAGCAGCACCGCGCTGCCGTGCGCCACGTACAGCAGCGCGTTGTCCGGCGAGACGGCCATCCCGAAGCCGCCGCCCGCGGTCAGCCGTTCAGCGCCCGCCCCCGTCGCCAGGTCCCAGCTCAGCAGGTCGCCATTCTCGACGGCGGCGTACAGACGCGTGGCGTCCAGCGAGATCGCCGTCCCCTGCACCGCACCCGTGGAGCCCAGCGCGATGGGGTCGAACGTCCGGAGCACCATGCCGGTTTCCCTGTCGATCTCGGCCACCAGCCCATACCCCACGTTGCCGTAGAGCCACGGCTGGGTCGGGTGCCGGCTGAACGCGGTCACGCTCGCGGCCACGCCGGGCACCGGGGTGGCGGCCTTGGTCGCCAGGTCGATCTTCTCGACGCCGCTGCCGGTCCCGATGAAGAGGGCGGACTCATCGGGCGTGAGGGCGACGGCCAGGACGCTGTTCGGACTCGAGGGATAGAGCACCTCGATCACCGACTGGGCCGCGAGGTCCACCACCCCGACGCCTTGGGCTCCCAGAGCGTCGGTCACGGACGCGACATACGCCCGGGTGCCCGCCGCATTGACCGCCACGTCGAGCGTCAGGCCATTGAGCGTCAGGGCCGAGGGGAAGCTGAACGGGGTCCCCTGGCCGCCGTAGAGCCTGCCGCCGGTCCCGGTCACGAAGAAGCGGTTGCCCACGACGCGCGCGCCCCAGGGCGCGCCTTCCAGCGCCACCGTGGCGAGCACGGTGCCGCTCGGCGCGTCGCCCACGAACAGCCCGACCGCCGTCGAGAGAGCATTGCTGGTGACGAAGATGGTCGCGGAGCCGTTCGCGACCGCGTGCACGACGCCCGCACTCGAGACGGTCGCGACGCCGGTTGCGCTGCTCGAGTACCCGAGCGGTGCGCCGGAAATCAGCTGTCCGAACGCGTCGAGCACCTGGGCACTGAGCGGCTGCTCCTGTCCCGGGGCGAGCACCAGGTTGGACGGGGTGACCCGAATGCTGGTCGGAATCTGTGAGACCGTCACCGGCACGTGGACGTCGGCGCGGCCCGCGCTCGAGATTACGATCTCGGTGCTCCCGTTGAGCACCGCGGTCACCAGGCCGCTTCCGTCCACGGTGGCCACCAGCGGATTGCCGCTCGCGAAGCCGACCGCCACGCTCACCGGCTCGCTCAGCTCGTTGGTCACCGTGACCGACAGGTAGGCGCTCTGGCTGGCCTGCAGCGCGAGGGTGCGGGGCTCGACCACGATGGCCGAGGGCGGCAGCACGGCGTCGGCCTCGATCGTGGTCGTGAGCTCGCCCGAGGCGACTTCGATGGTGGCGGTGCCCAGCGACCCGACGGCGGTGAGGAGCCCCTGCGCGGAGACCGTGATGATCTCGGGACTCCCGGACGTGTAGCTGAGCGGCTGCCCGTCGATGGCGCGGCCGCCCGCATCCACCACGGTCGCCGTGAGCTGCTTGGTCTGGCCCAGCGGCACATGGGGCTCATTGGGCGTGACGACGATGGCCGCCGGGATCCGGGGGCCCAGATCGTCGCCGCCGCATCCGAGCACGAGGGCCGGGAGCAGCAGCGCACGCGCACACCACGACCGACGGGACGCCATCGACACCTCGCCGCCCGCACCAACGGTGATGTAAGGGGATTGTCTGACAATAGTACTGCGGATACGTCAGGCCGGAAGTGGTGGTGCAAGGATGTGCGCGGGACGATCTGGGCCTTCGTTCACGACAATCCTTTCCTTATTCGATGCCGAAACGCTAACGCGACAGCTTTCGCCCCAAACCTGTCGCAATTCTGCGAATCTCGTTCGAACGCGGTCCCCACGGCATAGCAGCAGATCAGGCGCCAGACCGTGGGCGCACCCAGCGAGCGCGGGGGACGCATCGCGGGGCCGTGACGAAGCAGACTGGCGAACATGTTCTTCATTTAGCCGCGATCTGGACGCAGTGCTCGCTCACGAGCAGCCATGCCCCCCGGGAGCGCACCCATGTCTGCCCGCAGCGCTGGTCATCCCGGAACGCCTCGCCTCGGTACGTCCCCCGACCTCGCCACCGGCTGCTCACCACCGCCACGGGCTCGCTCAGCGAGACCGCGATCTCCGACCGCTCCGCCTGCTCGAGTCGATACTCGGGCGAGCTCAGGAACGTCATCGTCTCCGCGCGCGAGCTCACCTGGCCCAGCGAGCTGAAGTACTGATACGCCGGAGCGAGCAGCCGACTCACGCCGAGCGTATCGCGCTGGTTCCAGGCGTTGTCGTATTGATGAACCAGAGCCTCGACTTCCGAGCTCCGTGGAGGGTTACCCTGCGCGCGGAGCGGCGCGATGCCGCTCAGCATGAGGGTCGAGGCAATGAGGAAGACACGAACGCGATGTCGACGGGTGTTGGTCATGGGCTCAAGCTAGCATGGCAGGGAAGGGGTCAAGCGGGAAGGGTGGTATGTCCGCGGGCCGCTCACGCCCGCCGATACCGCACATACACCACCCCCGTCGGCAGCGACGACGCCTCCACCAGCTTGAGATCGAGCCGCTTCCCCTCCGGCCAGATCCGCTTCCCGGCGCCCAGCACGATCGGATACACGTGCAGCATGTACTCGTCCACCAGGTCGTGCCGCGCCAGCAGCGGAACCAGCCGGCTGCTCCCGTCGAGCAGGATGTTCTTCCCCGGCTCCTGCTTGAGCCGCCGCACCGCGTCGGCCACGTCGCCGCGGATGATGGTCGAGTTGCGCCACAGAGACGCGTCGGTGAGCGTGTTCGACACGACGTACTTGCGCACGCTCTTCATCACGTCGCCGAACGGATCCCCGGCCGGCATCGGGTCGAAGGCCGCGCCGTGAATCTCCCACGTCCGGCGGCCGAGCAGCAGCGAGTCCGCGCCGGCCATCGCCTGGAAGAAGTGCGCGCCGATCTCGTCGTGCCAGTACGGCCAGGTCCAGCCGCCCTGGGTGAAGCCACCCTCGGTATCCTCCTCGGCGCCGCCCGGCGCCTGGATCACGCCGTCCAGCGTCATGAATTCGGCAACGATCAGCTCTCTCATGCGGCGCTCACCGCTTGGCCGTTTCGGTCGTCGCGGGACCCTCGAACAGGTCGGTATAGATGAACCGCCAACGACGCTCGAAGTAGAGCAGGCCGAGCTCATCCACGCCCGAGGCCGTCCCGCTGCACCTGGGAACCGACACGTCCGCCCAGTCCCCGTCCACCCGAATCGCCGCGGCCTCGATCCCCGAAGAGGTGCTCGATGGGCAGGTCACCGGCCCGGCGGCAGCGTGCGACCATCCCCGACTCCGGCTCCGATCCCTCGCGACCATCTGGAGATCGCCGGGCGCGCCACGACGCTCGAGCAGCTTGGGCGACAGCACGTAGGCCGCCAGCGCGTCCCAGTTCCGGCTCTCCAGGTTGAGGTAGAATGCCCGGAGCACCGCGCGGATCTCCGTGCGGGCCGAGTCCGGGGCTTGGGTCGCCTGCTGGGCGACTGCCGGATGGATCAACGCCGCCGACAACAGCACGGGGGCCAGCGAAAGTCCTGCGCGTCGCATATCGCTTCCTCTGGTCCTCAGGCGCCGGTGCCTGGCGCGCGCTTCCGTGGTGGCGCCTGCTGCTTCCGGGCTTCCTCGTAGGCTGCCATGGTCGCCCGGACTTCCTCCAGCAACGCCCGTTGCTCGACCGCCGCCATGCGGGCCTCCTCGGCGGCCGCGCGGGCATCTTCCGCCGCGCCTCGCGCCAATTCCGCCGCGTCCCGCGCGCGCTCCGTCTCGACCCGCAGCAATTCCGCCTCCTTGCGGCTCCGTTCGGCGCGGCCCCGCGCGAGCTCCGCGTAGGCGCGATCATCCTCGGCGTGCTCGCGTGAGCCCTCCGAGGAATCGCGCAGCTCCTCAGCCAGCGTCCGCTGCTCCTCAGCAAGTTGGCGCTGATCCTCGGCCGCGATCCGGCCGGCCTCTCCGTCGAGGTCGGTCGCGCGACGACGCCCTCGCCTTCGCTCACTCATGATGCCCGTCCATGTCCGTCACGCCCCGAGCAGGTAGCTCACGCCCGCCGCCCACAGATACAGTCCGACGCCGAACACGCCATGCGTCGCCAGGCTCTTGAGCCTGGCCTGGGCTGGATTGGGTGTCCGCGAGGAGGCCACGCCGAGCCCCAGCGATGGCTGGAGGATGAAGAACGGGAAGACCACGGTGCCGATGCCGTAGAGCAGCGCCGGCAGCAGCGTCGGCCGCGCCAGCCATGCACCCGAGGTCAGCACGACGAACCCGATCGCGAGCGCGACTCCGATCGCGTAGTGGGTCATCCAGCCGACCGTGCATTCGTGGGCCTTTATCGGCGCCGCCCGGATGTTCGCGTGCCTGACCGTTCCCCCGGGTAGGTGGCGAACCCACCGCCCGAGCAGGCAGTAATCCAGCGAGGGAATCCCGAACGCGCGCTTGAGGAACAGGTTCCACAGGTCCATCACCAGCGTGGCGCCTATCCCGATGGCGACGGCACCGAGAAGGTGGGCTGCACCGATCATCATGCAGGGATTCTAGTCTAGCTTGGCTGGATAGGGAGACGCCGCCCTCGAACGCGGCTAGTCCAGCAACCGCTCGGCCGCCCACCAGCCGAGATACAGGCCCACGCCGGTGGCAACGGCACTCGCGACGGCTGCGGCCATCACCCCCATGCGAGCGCCGCCCCACCAGCCGATGCCGCCGCCCACAGTGGCGCCGATCCATCCCAGCAGCTTCCTCATGTGCGCGACGTATTCAGCTTCACCGCCGCGCGGATCAGCGCCTTCAACGCCTTCTCGTCGATCCGGGCGCCCTCGCGGAAGTCGATCGCCCGCCTGGTGTTCCCCTCGAGGCTCGAGTTGAAGAGACCCGCCGGGTCCTCGAGCGCGGCTCCCCTGGCAAAGGTCATCTTCACGACGTTCTTGTAGCTCTCACCGGTGCAGATCAAACCGTCGTGAGACCACACCGGAACGTTCCACTTCCATTCCTCGACCACCTCGGGGTCGGCCTGCTTGATCAGCGCCCGGAGACGGGAGAGCATCTCGCCTCGCCAGTCGTCCAGTTCCTCGATCCTCTCGTCTATCATTCGAGACGGGGACGCTCCTTCCGCGGAGCCGCTCTTCTTCGAGGTCACTTCGCCTGCCCTGGACTCGTCTGCCCCAATTCGCCCGCCTTCGCGCGGATCATCGCCTCCAGCTCGGCTTGATGCGCCACGGCGATTTTCTGGCCGACCGCTGCACCCTGGCGCGTCAGCTCCGGCTGGTTCGCGACCAGCTTCTGCCCCGTGGGTGTGCGGTAGAACTTCGCGAGCTCGCGGAGCTCCCCCTCCGTAAAGGTGTTCGCGTACACCATCGCCATCTCGGGGAGGGCCGCTTCCGCCGTGAGGTACTTGCCCGCCCACTCCAGCATCACCTCGCGATACGGCGCCAGGACCGGATTCTGCTGGACCTGGATCTCGATCATGCTGGTGGCCCCCGCCACCATCGTCGGTCCGAGGTGCATCGCCTCCAATGCCTCACGAGCCGCGGCCAGCTGGGCCGGCGTCTGAGCACCTGCCTGGGGCACATTCGAGGCGAGCTCGCACAACAGCAGCAGGATGGCCACCGCGGCGCAACGCATGGAGACTCCCACCGCGACGACTCTCGCCCGGTACCGGATCATGGCGGCGCTCATTGTGAAAGGGAGAGTGAAAAGCTACGGGGCGAACGGCGCATCCGGAAGCTGGCCAACCGAGCCGCGGGCGGGAGAAGATCAGCCCGCCTTTCGCGCCTCCGCCGGCCGGCTGTCGGACTCCCGGACACCCAGCAGAATGCGGCGCACGTCCGCGCGCTCGCACAAAGCCGCGATGCGGGGATCGAACCGCTGACCCGCGTACTGCCGGATGTAATCCAGCACCTTCTCCGCCGACCAGGCGTCCCGGTAGACCCGATTGGACGTCAGCGCGTCGAACACATCCGCCACCATGACCAGCCGTGCCGGCAGGGGGATCGCTTCCCCGGCGATGCCGGTCGGATATCCCTCCCCGTTCCACTGCTCGTGGTGGTAGAGCGCGATCTCCTCGGCCAGCTGCACCACCCGGGACTGCCCACCCGCGAGGATGCGCGCGCCGATGGTGGTGTGGGTCTTCATGATCTCCCATTCGTCGCTCGTGAGCGGCCCCGGCTTACGCAGGATGGCATCCGGGATGCCGATCTTGCCCACGTCGTGCAGCGGCGCCGCGCGCCGGAGCAGGAACAGGTCCTCATCGGGCAGGCCGAGCGCGCCGCCGAGCACCGCGGCCACCTCGCCGACCCGCTCGGTATGGCGGCCGGTCTCGTCGTCGCGGAACTCGGCCGCGCTGGCGAGCCGCTCCAGCGTATCGAGGTAGGCCCCCTCCAGCTCGACCGTCCGCTGGCGCACCCGCTCCTCCAGCTGCTGGTTCTGGATGACGATCTCGCGATGGAGGTAGCGGGTCTCGAGCAGGTTGCGGATCCGAAGCACCACCTCCGCCACCTCCAGCGGCTTGGTGAGGAAGTCCGTCGCCCCGGCGGACAGCGCCCGGCTTCTGGCTTGAGATGACGAATCGCCCGTGAGCACCAGGACCGGCACGAACACGTGCGGCCCCGCCGCCGTGCGGAGCTGCTGCAGCACCGACAGGCCGCTGAGCCGTTTCATGTGCAGATCGAGCAGGACGACGTCGGGATCGTGCTGCTGGAAGAGGCCGAGCGCCTCGGTCGGATCGGTCGTCGCGTGGATCCGCGAATAGCCGGCGACCTGAACGATGCGGACCAGGGCGTCGACATTGGCCTTTTCGTCGTCGACGATCAGGATCCGGGCATCCGCGAATGGGGTCATGCGCCCCCTCCATCCTCAGTGCATCCCTGACCTTCTCGAGCAGACCCGCGATGAGCGCTCGGAGAGCCGCCGGCACGATCCAGGCCAGCACTTAGCCTGCTGTGGCACAGGCTCTTACAGGCCTGGGAAGGAGCTGGACTGCGCCGATCTGCCAGACCATCGGCAAAATTCCTAACCGATGTGGAAGTTGTCGCAAAATGGGCCCTAGTTGTCGCAAATCGGGCCTTGTAAGCTGGTTTGAGCCTTCGTAATTTGCGCTCGCCCCCGGCTAATAACTCGTTTCCGCTCTTGTATTTCGACCCTCGACCGAGGGACGACCGCCGTACGCCCGCCAGGAGATCCTATTGAGCTCTGCGACTCCCGGATGTGAATCCATCTGCCGCAGCACTGCCCGCTCGGCCCGTCTCGCATTCGTCGTTTCGCTGCTCGCGAGCCCGATCGCCGCCCAAACGCCCGATACCCTGCCGACTGCCGGCGCGCTCAAGCGCTTGAGCCTGGAGCAGCTCATGGACGTCGAGGTGACCTC
>DATEJD010000174.1:0-2995 GCA_035278325.1 Gemmatimonadales bacterium
GTGCGCGCCCGAGTGCTCTGGAGCGCGGCCCTCGCGCTCGGCATCATCGCCCTCCTCGGCCTGGTCGTCGCGCGGCGCGCTGCCCGCGGCTCCGCTCTCCGGCTCGACCCCACCGCCGTCGCCGTGCTCCCCTTCCGCGTCACCGGTCCCGACCGTTCGCTCGACTACCTGGGTGAGGGGATCGTCGATCTGCTCGCGGTGAAGCTGGACGGCTCGACCGGTCCCCACGCCGTTCCGTCGCGGCTGCTGCTCGGGAACCTCGGCTATCGCCAGGGAATGGAGGTGTCGTCCAACGCGGGCGAGGCCGCCGCGCGCAAGTCGGGCGCCGGCCTCATGGTGGATGGGAGCCTCGTGCGCTCCGGCGCGAGCCTCGAGCTGAGTGCCACGCTCCGTCGCACCGACGGCTCCGGTGTGCCCGTGCGCGCCACGGCGTCGGGCAGCCTCGATTCGTTCCCGGCGCTGGTGGATCGGCTGGCCGCGCAGCTCCTCGCGGGCCACGGCGGCACCACGACCGCGCTGGGCGAGCTGAGCTCGTCGCGCGCGATCGCGGAATATCTCCAGGCCAAGGCCGCGCTCCGGCGGGGCAAGTACGAGGAGTCGCTTCGGCACTACGACGCGGCGCTCGACGCGGACTCCACCTTCGCCCTGGCCGCGCTCGAAGCGATGCCAGCCTGGACCCGGGTCGATTCGCGGGGAGTCACGCCGCGCGCGCGCCGGCTGGCGTGGACCTACCGCGCCAAGCTCAGCCCCAAAGGTCAGGCCCTGCTCAAGGCCTGGCTGGGCGCCAACTATCCCGGCCCTACATCGATGCTGCTCGACATGGCCGGCTGGCAGGATGCCGTGCGGGAGGCGCCCGACGTGGCCGACGCATGGTTCGAGCTGGGCGACCGCCAGCTTCACTTCGGCGCGCTCAACGACGTGGCCCATGCGGCAGAGACTGCCGAGGGCAACTTCCACCGCGCGATCGAGCTCGACTCGGGCTACGTGATGCCGCTCGAGCACCTGCTGCTCGCCAAGTGGTATCTGGAGGACACCACCGAAGTGCGGGCGCTGGGCCGGCTGTGGTCGGCGCAGGACACCGCTTCGGCCGACCGGGCCGACTACATGCGCTGGCGGCTCGCCGTGGCCGTGGGCGACTCGGCCATGGTCGCGCGCCAGCGCGCGCGGCTCGGCCGCTGGCCGGAGGAGAGCCTCGACTGGCTCACGGCGGTGTCGCAGGCGGACGGTATCGGATTGGGCGACGTCGACCTCGGCTTCGCCGAGCGCCGGCGCCGAGCCCTGGCCGGCGACGAGCTCCGTTACGTCCAGGTCGCCCGGCACGACTGGCTGCTCAATGCCGGCCGCCCCACCGAGGCGCTCGCGATTGTCGACAGCTTGGCCTCGGGCGAGTCCTACCCCGACTGGAGCCGGCTTCAGCAGGTGGACGACGCCCTGTTCGGGGACGGCGACACCGCGGCGGCCGCGGCCGCCGTACGCGAGCTCTCGGCCCGGCGCGCGCCCGTGGCGGCAGACTCGCTTCGTCGGGCGGTCGAGGCCAAGACTGCCTGCCGCCTCGGCCTGTGGGCGCTCGACCGGAGCGACTCCGCGGGGGTGCGCACGCGGGCCCGCGCGCTTCGCCTGCAGCGGCTCACCGGACTGGACCCGTTCAACGACGACGACCGGCTCATATGCGCCGATCTGCTGGAGGCCTGGCTGGCGGGGACCGGCGACCGCGCGAGGGCCCGCATTCTGCTCGACCGGGCCGACTCGCTCTATCTCAACAGCAACACGCTCGACGACTGGCCGGTGTCCAATATCGTCACCGCCCGGCTCCGCGAGCTGATCGGGGACTCGCCTGGTGCCCGGCGCGCCATCGCCCGCGTGCCGATCGAGGTTCCGTTCCGTCCCCTGTACCAGAGCACCTACCAGCGGGAGCAGGCCCGCCTCGTCCTCGCCGCCGGCGACACCGCGGCCGCGATCCGCGCCCTCCGGCGCTATGTCGCGCTCCGCGCGAGCCCGGAGCCCGCGCTCGTGCCGCAGCGCGACAGCGCGCGTGCGCAGTTGGCCGCGCTGATCGGGCGGTAATCCGAGAGTTTGACGGGGCATGTGGCGCCGCCCGTGGGTTCGTCGTCCTATCGACGTGAACCCGACCTCCAACTTCATCGAGATCATGCCCGCTTCTCGCCGCCGTGCCGGCATCGCCCTGGCCACCGCCGCTCTGGCGGCCTGCGCCGGCCACTCGACACCCTTGCCCAATGCCGCCGGTCCTGACCACGGCGCAGCCCGCGCGGCTGGATCAGCGGCAACCGGCCCGTCGGCCGCCGCCGCCGAGCTGCTCGCCGCCGATCGAGCCTTCGCCGCTGCGGCCGGGCGCACCGATCCTGCCACTGGGCTCGCGCCGATGCTCGCGCCGGAGGTCGTCATGCGGGTGCCGGGTGGATTCGCGAGAGGCCGCGACAGCGCCCTCGCCGCCATCCGCGCCAACCCGGCGACCGGCGCCGCAGGCGCCCGCCTCGAGTGGACGCCGATCCGGGTGGGCGTGTCGGCCGATGGGCAGCAGGGCTTCACACTTGGCTACACCACCGTGCACGGCACCGACGGCTCCTCCACGCCCGGCAAGTATCTCACTTACTGGATCAAGGGCCCCGACGGCTGGCGCGCGGCGGTGTACGGCCGCGGCCGGGCCTCCGGCCCGACCAAGGCCGATCCGCTACCGCCGCTGCTGCCGGCCCGCTCGGTCGCACCGTCCGTGGGCTCGGCGCTGATCGCGCGCTACCGCGAGCGCCTCGACACCAGCGAGCGCGCCTTCTCCCGCGACGCCCAACGGATCGGCCTGCGGCAGGCCTTCGTGCGCTACGGAAGTCCCGATGCGGTGAACATGGGTGGGGCGGGGCGCGCGGCCTTCGTCGAGGGCCCCGACTCCATCGGCGCCGCCGTGAGCCAGGGCGAGCCGCCCACCGGCAGCTCGGTTTCCTGGGCTCCCGATGAGGGCGTCATCGTCGCCTCGAGCGGCGAC
>DATEJD010000175.1:0-5797 GCA_035278325.1 Gemmatimonadales bacterium
GAAGTGACGCGCGTGGCGCGCGAGGTCGGCACGGACGGCAAGCTTGGCGGACAGGCGGCCGTGCCGGGCGTGGCCGGTACGTGGAAGGATCTCACCGACAACGTGAACTTCATGGCCGGCAACCTGACGAGCCAGGTGCGCGGCATCGCGAAGGTGGTGACGGCGGTCGCCAACGGCGACCTGAAGCAGGAGCTGCGGGTGGAGGTGAAGGGCGAGATCGCCACCCTGGCCGACACCATCAACGCCATGACCAACACGCTCGCCACTTTCGCCGATCAGGTGACGACGGTGGCCCGCGAGGTGGGCGTGGAAGGCAAGCTGGGCGGCCAGGCGCGGGTGCCGGGCGCCGCCGGCGTGTGGCGCGACCTCACCGCCAACGTGAACCAGCTCGCGGCCAACCTGACCACCCAGGTGCGCGCCATCGCCGACGTGGCGACCGCCGTGACCAAGGGCGACCTCACGCGATCCATCGCGGTGGAGGCCCAGGGCGAGGTGGCGGAGCTCAAGGACAACATCAACGAGATGATCCGCAACCTGCGCGACTCGACCCGCAAGAACATGGAGCAGGACTGGCTCAAGACCAACCTGGCCAAGTTCAGCCGCATGCTGCAGGGCCAGCGCGACCTGGGGGCCGTGTCCCAGCTCATCCTGTCCGACCTGGCGCCGCTGGTCACCGCCCACCACGGCGTGTTCTACGTGGTGGACAGCGGCGGCGAGACGCCCGGGCTCAAGCTGCTGGCGAGCTACGCGTACAAGGAGCGCGCCGACGTCGCCACCGAGTTCAAGCTGGGCGAAGGGCTGGTGGGACAGGTGGCACAGGACCGTCGGATGCTCACCATCGGCCAGGTGCCGCACGATTACATCCAGGTGAGCAGCGGCCTGGGCCAAGCCCCGCCGCGGAGCCTGGTCATCCTCCCGGTGCTGTTCGAGGGCGAGACCAAGGCGGTCCTCGAGCTCGCCGCGTTCGACGAGTTCGACGAGATCCGCCTCACCTTCCTCGAGCAGCTGGCCGAGAGCATCGGCATCGTGCTCAACACCATCGCGGCCAACATGCGCACGGAGGAGCTGCTCAAGCAGAGCCAGGCGCTCACCGAGAGCCTCCAGGCGCAGCAGGAGGCGCTGACCGAGACCAACAAGCGGCTGGAGCAGCAGACCCGCTCGCTCCAGCAGTCGGAGGAGTTGCTCAAGAAGCAGCAGGACGAGCTGCAGCAGACCAACGCCGAGCTCGAGGTGAAGGCCCAGCTCCTGTCCGACCAGAAGACCGAGGTGGAGCTCAAAAACAAGGAGGTGGAGCAGGCGAAGGTGGCGCTGGAGGAGAAGGCCGAGCAGCTGGCGCTCATCTCCAAGTACAAGTCGGAGTTCCTGGCCAACATGTCGCACGAGCTGCGCACGCCGCTCAACAGCCTGCTGATCCTGTCGCAGATCCTGAGCGAGAACGCCGACGGCAATCTCACGACCAAGCAGGTGGGCTTCGCCCAGACCATCCACAGCTCCGGGTCGGACCTGCTCGACCTGATCAACGACATCCTCGACCTGTCCAAGATCGAGTCCGGCACGATGGCGGTGGACATCAGCGCCGTCTCGTTCGCCGAAGTGCGCAAGTTCGTCGAGAGCACCTTCCGGCAGATGGCCGATCTCAAAGGGCTGCACTTCGAGGTGGACCTCGACCCCGGCCTGCCGCCCGCGCTCCAGACCGATACCAAGCGGCTCCAGCAGGTGCTCAAGAACCTGCTGTCCAACGCGTTCAAGTTCACCGAGCGGGGCAGCGTGAGCCTCCGGGCTCGGCTCGCGAGCGAGGGGTGGAACCCCGAGCAGGAGCTGCTCAACGCCGCCAACGCGGTGGTCGCCTTCAGCGTGAGCGACACCGGCATCGGCATCCCCAAGGAGAAGCACGGCGTCATCTTCGAGGCGTTCCAGCAAGGCGACACCGGCACCAGCCGGAAGTACGGCGGAACCGGCCTGGGACTCTCGATCAGCCGGCAGATCACCCGTCTCCTGGGCGGCGAGATCCGGCTGGAGAGCGCGCCCGGCCTGGGCAGCACGTTCACCCTCTACCTGCCGCTCATCTACCCCGTGGCCCCGGCCGCGGCGCCGTCGGTCGAGGTGGTCGATTCCACCGACGCCGAGTCGGCGGAGACGGCCACGAAGGTCGTGAGCGCCCCCACCTCCCGCGTCATGCTGGCGCCCGTGGTGGAGCGCGCCATCAACGACGACCGGAGCACCATCGAGGACGGCGACCGCATCCTGCTGATCGCCGAAGACGATCCCAACTTCGCCCAGATCCTGCTCGATCTGGCGCGGGACCGGGGCTTCAAGGGGCTGGTGGCTCATCGCGCCGACCGGGCCCTCGCGCTCGCGCGCGAGTACCAGCCTACCGCGGTCACGCTCGACCTCCGTCTGCCCGACGCCGACGGATGGACCATCCTCGACCGGCTCAAACACGACCCGGCCACGCGCCACATCCCGGTCCACATCATCTCGGTGGAGGAGAACTGGCAGCGCGGGCTCCGGCTCGGCGCGATCGACTTCCTGACCAAGCCGGCCACCAAGGAGTCGCTGAGTGACGCGCTCACCACGCTCCACGAGTTCATCGACCGGCCGGTCAAGCGGCTGCTGGTGGTGGAGGACGACCTGGTGGCCCAGCAGAGCATCGTGGAGCTGATCGGGGATGGCGACGTGCAGACCACCAGCGTCGGCTCGGGCGAGGAGGCGCTCGAGGCGCTGCAGGCCGCACGGTATGACTGCATGGTCCTCGACCTCGGGCTCCCCGACATGACCGGGTTCCAGCTCATCACCCGGGTCAAGAGCGAGATCGGACTCCGCAAGCTTCCCACCATCATCTACACCGGGAAGCAGCTCACCAAGCGCGAGGAAGCCGAGCTGGGGCGGCTGGCGGAATCGGTGGTCATCAAGGACGCCCGCTCGCCCGAGCGGCTGCTCGACGAGACCGCGCTGTTCCTGCACCGGGTCACCGCCAACCTGCCCGAGGGCAAGCGCCGGATGCTCGAGGCGCTCCACCGGACCGACCCCACGCTCACCGGCCGCACCGTCCTCATCGTAGACGACGACGTTCGCAACATCTTCGCGCTGACCACCTTCCTCGAGCGGAGCGAGATGAAGGTGGTCTATGCCGAGAGCGGCCGGGAAGGCGTCGCCCGGCTCCAGGAGACGCCCGAGGTGGACGTGGTGCTGATGGACGTCATGATGCCGGAGATGGACGGCTACGAGACCATCCGCGCCATCCGCGACATGTCCAAGTTCAAGCACCTGCCGATCATCGCCGTGACGGCCAAGGCGATGAAGGGCGACCGAGAGAAGTGCATCGAAGCCGGCGCGTCGGACTACATCGCGAAGCCGGTGGATATGGATCAGCTCTTGTCGCTGCTTCGCGTTTGGTTGTATCGATGACGCCGCGGCGGAGAGCGGACGGTCAGACGGTCGGACGGTCGGACGGTCAGGCGGTCGGCGAGGCCGTGACGACCGCCGGGGCACCGGGAGATCTAGATCCACTCGTCAGGGAGGGCGATGTGGACACAGTTGGAATGCCAGCAACTCCGACCATTGAGCACGATCCGATTCGGTCGGACGAGGATCCTTTGCAGGCCGCCGACCGTCCGACCGTCGGACCGTCCGACCGTCTGACATCCGACCGTCCGACCGTCCGACCGTCCGACCGTCCGACCGACACCCGCGTCAACATCCTCATGGTCGACGACCAGCCCGCCAACCTGGTGGCGCTCGAGGCCATGCTGCAGGGACTGGGGCAGAACCTCATCAAGGCCGGCTCCGGGCGGGAGGCGCTCAAATGGCTGCTCACCCATGAGTTCGCGGTGGTGCTGCTGGACGTGAAGATGCCGGAGATGGACGGGTTCGAGACCGCGACGCTCATCCGCCAGCGGGACAAGTCGCGTCACACGCCGATCATCTTCCTCACCGCGGCGGACAAGAGCCAGACTCAGGCCGTGCGGGGCTACGCGGTGGGCGCGGTGGACTACCTGGTGAAGCCGATCGTGCCGGAGTTCGTGCGCTCGAAGGTGGCCGTGTTCGTGGAGCTGGCCAAGAAGAACGAGCTGCTCCGCCGCCAGGCCGAGCTGCTCAAGGCCAGCGAGCACGAGGCCAGGGAGCTGGCCGAGGAGCAGGCCGAGCTGGTGCGCGACCTGGAGCACAAGAACCGGGAGCTCGAGAGCTTCAGCTACGCCGTCTCGCATGATCTCCGGGCGCCGCTGCGCCGAATCGAGAGCTTCAGCCGAGCGGTGCAGGAGAGCCACGCCGACCAGCTGGACGAGACCGGCCGCCACTATCTCGAGCGGGTCCGCGAGGCCAGCCAGCAGATGTCGCAGCTCATCGACGACGTGTTGTACCTGGCGCGGGTCACCCGGGCCGAGATGCGGGAGCAGGAGGTGGATCTGAGCGGCCTGGTCGCCCTCCTGCTGGATCGGATGCGCGAGGCCGAGCCGGCCCGCGCGGTGGAGACCAAGGTCCGTCCCGGCGTCGCCGTCCAGGCCGATGGCCAGCTGCTCCGCATCGCGGTGGAGAACCTGCTGCAGAACGCCTGGAAATTCACCGCCCGGACGCCGCTCGCGCGGATCGAGTTCGGCGTCACCCACGTCGCCGGCGAGCCCACCTACTTCGTGCGCGACAACGGCGCCGGCTTCGACATGGCGTACGCCGACCGGCTGTTCGGGCCGTTCCAGCGGTTGCACCTGCAGAGCGAATTTCCCGGCACCGGCATCGGGCTCGCGACGGTGCAGCGCATCATCCACCGTCACGGCGGCCGGGTGTGGGCCGAGGGCATGCCGGGGCAGGGCGCCACCTTCCACTTCACCCTCGGGCGTCTCCGGGCGTGAGCCGTCTCGCGTGGTGAACGGCCTGCCCGAGGACGTTCGCCGCTTTCTCGTACGCCACATCGATTCGGTCGAGGAGCTCGAGGTCCTGCTGCACGCCCGACAGTCGCCCGGCCGGAGCTGGTCGGCGAGCGACATGGCGCGCGAGCTGTACAGCCATCCGAGCTCGATCGACCAGCGCTTCCAGCGCCTGCTGGGCGCCGGGCTCCTCCGGGAGAGCGGGTCGGAGTACTTCCAGTACGCGCCCCGGTCGGCGGAGCTGGATCAGGTCGTGGCTCGCCTGGCCGACGCCTATCGTGAGCGACGGGTCGCCGTCGTCTCGCTCATCGCCTCGAAGCCGATCGAAAACGTGCGGGCCTTCTCGGACGCGTTCCGCTTCCGCAAGCGGAAGGAGGAGTAATGGCCGCCGCGGTCTATGTGCTGTGCGCCCTGACCAGCCTGGCGTGCGCGCTGCTGCTGCTCCGAGCCTATGCGCACCGCGGGATGCGCCTGCTCTTGTGGAGCGGTCTGGGCTTCGTCGGTTTCGCCCTGGGGAATACCATGCTCGTCATGGATCTGGTGGTCTTTCCCGAGCGGGACCTGGCGATCTTCCGCAGCATCCCGGTGCTGGCCGGACTGGCGGTGCTGATTTACGGCCTGGTGTGGGATACCCAATGAACCCGGTCAGCATGGCAACCAACCTGATGGCCGGCGCGATCGTGATGGGCTATGCGGTGTGCGGCCTGTTCTTCCTGCGGTTCTGGCGACGGACCGGCGACCGGCTGTTCCTGGTGTTCGCGCTGGCCTTTTGGGTGCTTGGCCTGCAGCGTCTGGCCATGGCCTTCACCGAGCCGGTCGAGGAGTCCCGTACCGGGCTCTATCTCATTCGGCTGTTCGCGTTCCTGTTGATTCTGTGGGCCATCATCGACAAGAATCGGGCGGGGCGGAGGGGCGGCGTGTAGGGGAGCCGGCTC
>DATEJD010000176.1:0-9915 GCA_035278325.1 Gemmatimonadales bacterium
GCGGCGTCGACCATGGCCGACCGGCCGGTCGTGCCGGTTCACGCGTCGGCCACGCCTCCGGAACCGGCGATCCCGTCGACATCCGCCAGCGTGCAGCCGGCGGTCAGTCCGTCGTCCAAGCGCGCGGCAGTGGCCACCGACGCGCCGTCCGCCGGCTCGACCGCGTCACCGACGAGCCGGGCGCCGCTGCCTCCGGCCTCATCCGGCTTCGCGCGTGCCCTCGAGCCCCGGGCCATCGTCGCCGCGCCGCCACAGCGCGCGGCCCAAGCCGACTCGGCGATCGACTCCGTGGCGGCGCCGGCGATCGACATGCAGCTGACCGTTCCCGATCTCAAGGGCGCCGATTCGCTGGTCGGGCCGTCGTCGCAGAAGGGCGACTCGGCGATGAAGCGCATCCTGAAAGCGGTGAGCGGAAAGAAGGACCAGCCTTAGCACCTGCCCCGCCCTTCCCATCCCTGTGACTCATCCCACCGCGACGCGCTCCTTCGTTATAGATTATCGAACGCCGTAAGTTGTTATTTATCAACAACTTATGTTGATAACCATGTGGATATTCCGCGCCCGATGTGGAAAACTTTCCGCGCGGACACCCTGGGAGGGCGCATGGCGAGAGCTATCTGGAGCGGCTCCATCAGCTTCGGGATGGTCAGTATCCCTGTGAAGCTGTACGGCGCGACGGAGAGCAAGGATATCCGGTTCCACCTCCTCCACGCCAAGGACGGGACCCGGCTCAAGCAGATCCGCTGGTGTCCCACCGATGAGGCCGAGGTGCCGTGGAACGAGACGGCCCGGGGCTACGAGTACGCCAAGGGCCAGTACGTCGTCCTCACCGATGAGGACTTCGAGAAGCTGCCCCTCCCCAGCCGGCACACCATCGACATCAGCGCCTTCGTGGAAGAGTCGGAGATCGATCCGGTCTACTTCGAGAGGAGCTACTACCTCGAGCCGGGCGAGCGGGCGCAGAAGCCGTACGCGCTGCTGCTCCGGGCGCTGGAGGAGAAGTCGCTCACCGCGATCGCGACGGTCACGATGCGGAACAAGGAGCAGCTCTGCGCCATCCGCGCCAAGAACGGCGTGATCCTGCTGGAGACGCTGTACTACCCGGACGAGATCCGGAAGAACATCGAGGTGGATCTCGACAGCGTGAAGGTGAGCGACAAGGAGCTGGACATGGCCTACACGCTCATCGAGCTGCTGCAGAAGCCGTTCGATCCCTCGGAGTACCACGACCACTACCGCGAGGCGCTGGAGCAGCTCATCGAGGCCAAGCTCGAGGGCAAGGAAGTGGTGACCGCGCCCGAGGAGAAGGAGGCCCGGGTCATCGACCTGGCCGACGCGCTTCGGCGGAGCGTGGAGGCCGCGCGGAAGGGCGGCAAGCGGACCGCGGCCGCGAAGAGCGCGCCTCCCTCGACCCGTCGGCGCCAGACTCGCCCCACGCGGCGCACTCGCAAGGTGAGCTGAGGTGTGCGTTTACTGCGTTGACCACGGAAACACGGAACACACGGAAGGCCACGGACAAACACTTAGTTGTTTTCCGTGTCTTCCGTGTTTCCGTGGTGAGCCATGACGAAGCCCGGCTCTGCTAAGGGCCTTCGCACAGTCCTCGACCAGCTCACCGAGGCTGACGAGCGCGCCACGCTCACAGTGGACGGCCACAAGCTCAGCGTCACCAGCCTCGACAAGGAGCTCTGGCCCGGTCAGGGACGGCGGAAGGGCGCCACCAAGCGGGACCTCCTCCGCTATCTCACGCGGGTCTCCCCTTACCTGCTGCCCCATCTCGCCGACCGGCCGCTGTTCGTCACCCGGTTCCCCGACGGCGTCACCGGCAAGAGCTTCTTCCAGAAGCACTGGGAACCGGCCCCGCCGTTTGCGCGCACTGTCGAGATCCATTCGGCGCAGAACGAGCGCGACGGCGCCTATTTCATCTGTGAGAACCTGGCCACGCTGCTCTACCTGGGTCAGATGGCCGGGCTCGAGCTTCACGCCTGGTTCTCGCGCACCAATCCCACGCCCGACGCCGTGGGGCGGAGCCGCAAATTCACCGGCTCCGAGGCCGCGCTCGAGCGCTCGATCCTCAACTACCCCGACTTCATCGTCTTCGACCTCGATCCCTACCTCTACTCGGGGAAAGAGGGCAAGGGAGAGGAGCCCGAGCTCAACCGGCGGGCCTTTACCCGCACTCGCACGCTCGCGCTCCGGATCCGCGAGATCCTCGAGGGGCTTGGCCTTCGAACCTTCGTCAAGACGTCGGGCCGGACCGGTCTCCACCTGTATCTCCCCATCGTGCGCGACCTCGACTTCGACGCCGCACGCGAGGTGGCCCAGACCATCGCGGTCCACGTGCAGCGCGAGCGCCCCAAGGACGTGACCATCGAGTGGGCGGTGCGGCGCCGCACGGGGAAGATCTTCTTCGACTACAACCAGAACACGCGGGGCAAGTCGCTCGCGGTGCCGTACTCGCCGCGGCGGCATCCGGCCGCGACGGTCTCGATGCCGCTCGACTGGGACGAGCTGGGGCGCGTGTACCCCACCGACTTCACCCTGCACACGGTGCCGGATCGGCTGGACGCGGAGGGCGACGCATGGGCGGGCATACTGGACGCGCGGCAGAACCTCGCCGAGACGGTGGGCGCCGCGGCGGAGGACGCGCGATGACCCGGCGGATCGAGACCCTGGCGCGCTCCGCCAACGCGCGGCTCCGCTATCGGGCGCAGCCGGGCTGGATCGCGCCGATGCTGGCGACGCTGGTCGAGGCGCCACCCCGCGCCGGCGGCTGGCTCTACGAGCCCAAGCTCGACGGCGTGCGGGTGCTGGTGTACTCCAACGGCGGCAACATCCGGCTGTTCTCCCGCAACCGGAAGGCGCTCGACAACGCGTACCCCGAGCTGGTGGACGCGCTCTCGTTCGCCGTCCGCGGCGACGCCGTGCTCGACGGCGAGGTGGTCGCGGTCGACCCGCGCACGGGCCAGAGCAGCTTCTCGCGGCTCCAGCGCCGGATGCAGCTCCGCGACGAGCTCAAGGCCCGCGCCAGCTCGGGCGACGTGCCGGTCGAGCTCTACCTGTTCGACTGCATGTTCTACGAGGGGATCGACCTCACCAACCTGCCGCTGGTGGACCGGAAGGCGGTGCTGCGCGACGTCGTCTGGTACGACGATCCGATCCGGTTCACCCCGTTCCGCACCACCGGATCGGCCGCGATGTTCCGCGAGGCCTGCGCCAAGGGCGCGGAGGGCATCATCGCCAAGCGTGCCGAGAGCCGGTATGTAAGCGCGCGGTCCACCGACTGGCTCAAGATCAAGTGCGTGCACCAGCAGGAATTCGTGGTCGGCGGCTACACCGCGCCCAAGGGCTCGCGTGAGAACCTCGGTGCGCTGCTGGTAGGCTTCTACGAGAACGGCGTGCTCAAGTACGCGGGAAAGGTGGGCACGGGGTACGACCGGGACACGCTCGAGATGCTGGAGCGGAAGCTCGCCCCCCTCGCGCGGCGCACCTCGCCGTTCGCGCCCGGTCCCGCCCCGACCGGCGACGTGCAGTGGGTCACGCCCAGGCTGGTGGTCGAGATCGGATTCGGCGAGTGGACGCCGGCGGGCCTGCTCCGCCATCCGCGCTATCTCGGAATTCGGGAGGACAAGACGGCGGCGGAGGTACGGCGGGAAGGCTGACGAAGGACGGAAGGACGGAAAGACGGAAGGACGGAAGGACAAAAAGGCCGGAGCCACCGGCAGGTCCTTCCGTCTTTCCGTCCTTCCGTCTTTCAGTCTTTCCGCGCTTTCTTTCTGCAGAACCTGCTTCGGAGATGACCGGCATGTGCGCCCTTCGTCACCACGCGTCACTCTTGGTGCTGTGCCTGCTCGCGGGCTGCCACTCCCACGCCGCCGGCCCCAGCCAGGGGCAGGTGACGAAGGCGCGGTCCAAGATCACCGCGGGAGACCTGCTGGCCTCCATCAAGGCGCTCGCCGATGACTCCATGCTCGGCCGTGCGCCGGGCGGACCCGCGGAGCCCAAGGTGATTGCCTACGTCACCGGCGAGTTCAAGAAGCTGGGACTCGCCCCCGGCAATCCCGACGGGAGCTGGACCCAGCCGGTGGACCTGCTCGGCTTCACCGCCACGCCCTCGGCCGAGTTCACGGTGCGGGGACGGAAGATTCCCCTGACCTTCCACAAGGACTACGTCGCCCTCTCGCGCCATCCGGAGGACTCCGTCAACGTCGTCAACTCGGACATCGTCTTCGTGGGCTACGGCGCGGTGGCCCCGGAATACGGCTGGGACGATTTCAAGGGCGTGGACGTCCGGGGCAAGACGCTCGTGATGCTGATCAACGACCCGCCGGTGCGCGATCCCGCGGATACCACCCGCCTCGACAGCACCATGTTCCGCGGCAATGCCATGACCTACTACGGCCGCTGGACCTACAAGTACGAGATCGCGAGCGCCAAGGGAGCAGCGGCCGCGATCATCGTGCACCAGACCATCCCCGCGGCCTACGGCTGGGACGTGGTCGATCACAGCAACTCGCACGAGAACATGGACGTCCGGCAGGCGGACAACAACAAGAGCCGGGTCCAGGTCGAGTCGTGGATCACGTACGAGACGGCGAAGAAGCTGTTCCAGGCTGCGGGCCAGGACTTCGACGCCCTCGAGCGGGCGGCCCGGACCAAGGAGTTCCATCCGGTGGATCTCAAGGCCACCGCCACCTTCCACCTGGCCAACAAGGTCCGTGAGGTTCGCTCCCACAACATCCTGGCCAGGCTCGCCGGCGGCGACCCCAAGCTCCGGAACCAGTACGTGATCTATACGGCGCACTGGGACCACCTCGGCATCGTCGACCCGATCAACGGCGACTCGATCGCCAACGGCGCGATCGACAACGCGTCCGGCGTGGCGGGAATCCTGGCGATCGCGAAGGCGTTCACCGCCCTGCCGGTCAAGCCGCGCCGTTCGATCATCTTCATGGCGGTGACGGCGGAGGAGAAGGGATTGCTGGGGGCGCGCTACTACACGGAGAACCCGCTGTATCCGCTCGACCACACGGTCGCGAACTTCAACATCGATGGGGTCAACCAGTGGGGCCGCACCACCGACGTCACGGTGGTGGGCAAGGGAGCCTCGACGCTGGAGGACGTGCTCGATTCCGTCGCGTCCGAGGATCATCGCACCCTCTCGCCCGACCCCGAGCCCGAGAAGGGGTTCTACTACCGGGCCGATCATTTCGAGTTCGCCAAGAAGGGCGTCCCCGCGCTGTTCCTCGACAGCGGCATTCACTACATCGGCAAGCCGGAGAGCTACAGCAAGACCAAGCGGGACGAATACACCTATCACGACTATCACAACGTCACCGACGAAGTGAAGCCCGACTGGGACCTGAGCGGAGCCGTGGACGACCTCGGGCTCCTGTTCGCCACCGGCGTGCGCGTGGCCGATGCCGATGGCTGGCCGACGTGGAAGCCGGGGAACGAGTTCAAGGCGCGGCGCGACAGCATGCTGGGCATGCGCGGTGAGTAGCGCCCCACCATGACCACCGCCGCCGGCTCCCCGCGCTCTGGCGCTCTCGGCACGCTGGCCTCGCCAGTCGAGCGCGTCGATCCCGCCGTCCGCGTTCTGTGGACCGTCCTGGCTTCCTCCGCCGCGATCGTCGCCGGCATCCTGTGGGACATCTCGTGGCACAAGACCATCGGCCGCGACACCTTCTAGACCGCGCCCCACCTGCTCGAGCAGCTCGGCGCCATTGTCGCCGGCGCGAGCTGCGGCTGGCTGGTGCTGCATACCACCTTCGTCGGCTCGCCGGGCGAGCGTGACCGGTCGGTCCGCTTCTGGGGCTTCCGCGGCCCGCTCGGCGCCTGGCTCACCATCTGGGGCACCTTCGTGATGATCACGTCCGCCCCCTTCGACGACTGGTGGCACAACGCCTATGGGCTCGACGTCAAGATCATGAGTCCGCCTCACATGGTGCTCGCCCTCGGGATGATCGCCGTCGTCCTGGGCGGCATGCTGATGGTGCTCGCTGCTCAGAACCGCGCCACCGAGCCAGTCGAGGTGCGGAGGCTCGCCGCCGCGTTCGCCTTCGACGGCGGGCTGCTGCTGGTGATGGTGGCCACCATGGTCTCGGAGTACGCCAGCCGCGCCAACACGATGCACCAGCCCCTGTTCTACCAGGTGGCGGGCGGGAGCTTCCCCGTGCTGCTCGTCGCGCTGGGGCGCTCCGGCCGACTTCGCTACCCGGCCCTGGCGAGCGCCACGGTGTACATGGGCATCATCCTGGCGACGATGTGGGTCCTCCAGCTCTTTCCCGCCGAGGCCAGGCTGGCGCCGATCTACACCCGGGTCACCCACATGATCCCACCCGAGTTCCCGCTGCTGCTCGTCGTGCCCGCGCTCGCCATCGATCTGCTCCTGCGCCGCGCCGGCCGCGGGCACGACTGGTGGCTCGCGCTGGGGCTGGGCGTCGTGTTCGTCGGGTTGCTGCTCATGATCCAGTGGCCATTCGGCCAATTCCTGCTCTCGCCCGCCGCTCGGAACTGGTTCTTCGCGGCCGATCAGTGGCCCTACATGGTTCGCCCCGGGCCGTGGCAGCATCGGTTCTGGGCAGTGCCCACCCTCCCCGCCGGCGGTCTCGACGGGCCGGCGCTGGTGCGCGGTCTCGGGCTCGCCGCGCTCATTGCCGTCGGATCGGCCCGCGTCGGGCTCTGGTGGGGCAGCGGCATGTCGCGCGTGGTGCGATGAGCCGACTGGGCTCCCGGCTGCTCGGGCTCGCGGGCACAGCGGCCCTGGCGGCGCTCGGCTCCGCGCATGTGGGCAGCCCCGACGTGTGGTTCGAGGGGAACGCCGGACCGTATCACGTCGTCGTCTACGTTCGCCTGCCCGGCGTCATCCCCGGCATCGCCGACGTCGAGGTGCAGCTGCCCGACGACCGGCCCGATCAGGTCACCGCGCTGGTCAACCTGTACGACGCCACCGGGGGCCTGCCTCCACCGGACGTGGCGCGCCCGGTCCCGGGCAGCGATGGGTGGTATGCCACTCGGCTGTGGATCATGGCGCCCGGCTCAAACAGCGTCACCGTAGCCGTGAAGGGAGCCAAGGGCACCGGCACGGCGGTCATCCCCGTGGCAGCCGTGCCCAACCGGCGCCTTCCACTCTATCGCTCGCTGGGCATCGGGCTGGGGACGCTGGGCCTGGTCCTGTTCGCCGGTATCATCACGCTGGTCGGCGCCGCCGTGCGCGAAGGCGTGGTCCCGCCCGGCCAGGCGCCCAGCCCGCGGCGGGTCCGCGGTGCGCGGGTTGCGATGGGCGGAACCGGCCTGGTCGTCGCGTTGCTGTTGCTGGGTGGCTGGAGGTGGTGGGATACCGAAGACCGCGCCTTCCGCGAGCGGATGTACCGGCCATTCGCCGCGACCGCGACGGTGGTAGAGACCAGCTCGGGCCCGAGGCTTCGGCTCGCGATCCAGGACTCCGGCTGGATCATGCGAAGCGACACGACCTGGCTGCGTGCGCACCATCAGCGCGCCTGGCCGGCACTGGTGAGCGATCACGGCCGGCTCATGCACCTCTTCCTCGTGCGCCAGTCCGACCTGGGCGCCTTCGCGCACCTCCACCCCGCAACCGCCGACTCCGTGCGCTTCGAGGCTCCGCTGCCGGCGTTGCCCGCGGGCCGCTACCGCGTCTTCGCCGACCTGGTGCACGAGAGCGGCTTCGCCAAGACCCTGGTGGCAGCCGTCGATCTGCCCCCCGTCCCATCCGGCGCTCCCACCGATTCCGCGGGCGACGACGGCACGTACCTCGGGGCCGCCGTCACCGGCCGCGCGGTCTTGCCGGATAGCGCGACGATCACGTGGGACGGTGCCCACGCTCGGCTCGTGGCGGGCGAGCCGGCGGCGCTGAGCTTCACGGTGCGGGAGCCCGACGGCCGCGCCGCCTCACTCGAGCCCTACCTCGGCATGCCCGGTCACGCCGTGGTGGTGCGCGACGATGGCGCCGTCTTCATCCATCTGCACCCGATGGGCACTGTGTCGGCCGCGGCCCAGGCGACCTTCACCCTCCGCCGCCCGGGCGACACCACCAGCGGCGCCGTCGGCGCTCGCGTCACCGCTCAGGATTCGGCGATGGCGGGCATGTCTCACGTCTTCCCAGCCCGCCGGCTCTCGTTTCCGTACGCATTCCCCCGGGCCGGCCGCTATCGGATCTGGGTCCAGGTGAAGCGGCATGGTCGGGTGGAGACCGCGGCGTTCGATGCGGAGGTCGCGGAGGTACCCATCCAGCGGTGAGCCGGCTCGTGGGCTCCTGCTACCCGGCATCCGACGAACACGCCGGCGCCGACCGCTCCGGCCATCTCGCGGCCCTCGCTCATACCAGCAAGTAGCGCTGCATAATCTGGCACCCTCCGAGGGCCACCTGCCGCAAGTGCATCGGCCACTTGCAGGTGGCCGACTCAGCCGCACCCGCACGGTTCTTGCCCCCAGCACCGGGCTATCCGCCCTTATTCAGGAGGTCCGATGCTGCTCCGTCGCCTTGGCACCGGTCTGGCAATCGCCGTCACCGTGCTCACCTTCTCCGCCGCTTCCGCCCACGCCCAGGGCAAGGGCCCCAAGCACTACGCCGTCACCAGCGATCGCGCGATCTCGGTGACCCGCACCGTCCTGGTCCGCCAGGGCTATGACGTAGTGCGCGTCGAGCGGGTCGGCGCCACCCAGGTGGTTTACTATCGCGCCGGCAACCATGGCCGTGGCAAGGGCAAGGGCCGCCTGGAGAAGATGGTGATTCGCACCGTCGACCGCCGCATCGTGTTCGAAGACACGCCGCCGGCGATCATGGTGGACATCGATGTGAATCTCAAGTTGTGAGCGGTGAGCTGGGAAGTGAGTCACCCTGAGCGAAGCGAAGGGGGCATGCGTTGGGGCATGCCCCCTTCTGCGTTCAGGATGACGCTGTTCCCGCTCACCGCTTCCGCTCACTCCTGCTCCACCCTCCACGCGTAGCTCTCGAGCTCCTCCGTCCGCGGCCCCGAGCCCACCGTCGTGAGCGGGAACTCGGCCGCATGCAGAGTCGAGAGGTACATCCCCCGCACCGCCTCCTTGAAGCCCTGGGCGCAATTGCCGGTCACCGCCGCTTGGTGTCCCGCGGCCGGGGTCCAGGTGACCCGGATCGAGCGTCCACTCGGGCTGGTCTCGTCGGCCATGACTTCGCCGGTCATCGCGACCGTGCCCGTCCCCACCAGGCTGAGCGAGCACGCCGAGGCGACCGGGCCGTGTGCGCCGCAGAATAGCAGCCGGGTCTCACGAGTGAAGCTGCCGGAGTAGGTGCCATCACCGTTTCGCGAGAGCGTGCCCTCGAGCGTCTCCAACCCGCCGTTCCGGCACTCCGCCGAGACCGCCTCCTGCGGCCACAGACTAGTCAGGCGGAGATGGTAGACCGACTTGAGCGCTCCGGGCGCAGGTCTGGGAACGGTGGATGCCGTGAGCGCGACAGAGCTAGGCGCGGGACCCGACGAGTGCTGCGCCGAGACGGCCGCGGCCGCGCTACTCAGCACTAGCACCGTTGCGAGAGGGGATATTCGGAAAACCATGATCATTCTCCTTCGAGTAAAGGCCTCCGACCCTTGCCGGAAGCGGCGAGTGCAACTTCCGCCGCGCCGGCATCGAGCCGGTGAGCGAGGTGTCGCGTGACGGTCACGCGTGCACCCCAGGAGAATGACAAGGAGCATGCCTGGCGCAGCCGGTGATCCCCGGCCGCGTAGATTCCGATGAAGGCGTTGTCGATGTGAGAGTTAGCCGGCGCGGAGAGAACTACGCCCGAGGCGGGAAGCCCCGGAGCCCGACAATTGTGTCAGCGATCGGCGGCCCGACCGCCCACCGATGTCGGGCGGTCAAAAGCGATCGACCGATGGATACGCGAGGGGCGCCGCGCTGCCGGGGAGCCGGGCA
>DATEJD010000177.1:0-2190 GCA_035278325.1 Gemmatimonadales bacterium
ACGGTCGCGCAGTTGGGGCAACTGACGTTCATCGCTGCATCCTCAGGGCTGTTCTCTGGATTCCGCTCCGGATCGCTCCTCGCCGGTGGACCCCTGTCGCCGGTCGACCACGAAGACCGACCCCGGCAGGGTCTTGGCGTAGCTCTTCATCTCGGTGGCAAGCTCGCTGACCTGCGCCGGATGCGCAAACCGCCGGTGGCGGTTGGTCACGATGCCGATCGACAGTGTCATCAGCGGCACGCGGTGGAGCTGTCCGCGCCGGTCCTTGCCGAAAAAATACCCCGCGCGACGGTCCTGATCGTTGTACTGCAGGGGGATCAGGGTGTCGAACACGTCGAGGATCTCGCTGCAGACCGTGCTGATCTCCTCGGCCGGGATGACGAAGATGAAGTCGTCGCCGCCGATGTGACCCACGAACCCGCGCGGGCCCAGCATCCCTTTCACGACGTCGTGCAGGATCCGCGAGAGGAGATAGATGACCCGATCGCCGTCGTAGTAGCTGTAGCGATCGTTGAACTCCTTGAAATGATCCAGGTCCGCGTAACAGACCGCGAACTCCTGATCGGACTCGAGCCGGCGGCGAATCTCGCGCTCGATCTCGGTGGTGCCCGGCAGGCGGGTGGACGGGTGCACCGAGACGTCCCGCTCGGTGCGCACCAGCATCGCGTCCAACCGTGCACGCTGCTCCGCCGGCGAGAAGATGCCGGTCACGACCTCGTCCGCTCCGGCCTCGAACCACGCCTGCACCTGCTCCGCGTGGTGATCGGCCGCCAGAACCGTCACGGGAACGATGGCGGTGAACGCGTCCAGCTTGAGCCGTCGGACCAGGTCCACCCCCCGATCCACCGAGCCGTTTCCGTCCACGAACAGCAGGCAGGGGTGCCCCCGGAGGACAATGGCCTCGACCTCTTCCGGCTGGCTGAATCCCAGCAGCGGGAAGGTGTTGGTCGCGGCCCATTGCCGCACCAGGGCAGGAACCGGACACGCCTCCGGCGAAAAGAAGAGGATCGTCGGCCGAGTCCGCACCCGTGACCTCTCGTAAGGGTTTATCCGAAGCTAACTTGGACGGTCAGGGCCGCCAAGTCAATTGAGGAAGAAGACCCCTACCGCCACCATGGCATACACCGCCAGAAGCTGGACACCCTCGAACCAGTGGGACTCTCCGTCCAGGGTGATGATGGCCGTCACGATGGTGGCCAGCCCCAACGCGATCACCTCGAACGGGCGGAACACCAGGTTCATGTCCGTCCCCATGAGTACGCCCGCGAACACCAGCAGCGGCGCCACCAGAAGCGCCACCTGGGTGCTCGAGCCGAGCGCGATCTGAAGGCCGAGATCGATCTGGCCCTTCCGCGACAGCACGACCGCGGCCGCGTGCTCCGCCGCGTTCCCGATAATCGGAATCACGATGAGGCCGAGGAACACCTCGGACAGGCCGAGCGCCTGGGTCGCGTCCGTGGCCGCATGCACCAGCAGCTCGGATTCGATGGCCACGCCGACGGTGGCGAGGCCCAGGATCAGCACGGCCTTTCCGACGCTCCAGACCGGCCCGTCGAGCGGATGAGGATCCCCGCCGAACAAGGTGCGGTGAGTCCGCAGCGTGAACAACAGGGAGAGCCCGTAGGTGGCCACGAGGATCACCGAGACGGCCTCGGACATGTGGAGCTCGGACAACCGGGCGGCCGCCTCGGGGTGGGCCGAGTGAAACAGCGCCGGGAAGACCAGCGCGACGACCGAGAGCGCGAGCATTCCCGCGCTCATACCGGCGTTGGTCCGGTTGAAGCGGAGCTCGCTCCGATTGGCGCCACCGGCGATCAGCGCCAGCCCGAGAATGAGAAGCAGGTTGCCCAGAATGCTGCCTGTGATCGACGCTTTGACCAGCTCGACCAGGCCGGCGCGGAGCGCCACGATGGCGATGATCAGCTCGGCGGCGTTGCCGAACGTGGCGTTGAGCAGGCCCCCGATGGTGGGACCGGTGCGGTGCGCCAGGTGCTCGGTCGACTCGCCCATGTAGCTGGCGAGGGGCAGAATGCCAAGGCAGGCGGTGAGAAAGACCCAGACCGCGGGCGCATGGAGTACGTAGCCCAGCACGATGCTGACGGGCAGCGCGAGGAGAAGGATGAGCCGCCACGAGATCCTGGCCCGTTGGGCTCGAGGGGTGAGATGCGGCGCGGCGGGCCGGCCCCGCGA
>DATEJD010000178.1:0-7949 GCA_035278325.1 Gemmatimonadales bacterium
CGACGCGCTCGGCGCCGGCCCGGAGGACACCGTGCTCGAGATCGGCCCGGGGCCGGGTGGTCTTACGGCGGCCTTGCTCGAGCGCGCCGGGCGCGTGGTGGCGATCGAGAAGGACACCGATCTCGTCCCCGCCCTCCGCGAGCGGGTGCCGGCCGCCACGATCGTCCTCGGCGACGCGCTCGAGCTCGACTGGCCCGCGCTCGCCGGCCAGCGCTTCCTCGTAGCGGGCAACATCCCCTACAACATCACGTCGCCGCTCATCGACAAGGCGCTGGATCCGCCGCGGCCGGAGCGGATCGTGTTCCTGGTGCAGAAGGAGGTCGCCGACCGGGTCACCGCGGCGGCTGGAGATCCGGACTATGGCGCGCTCAGCGCCGGCGTCCAGTCGGTGGCGCGCGCCGAGCGGCTGTTCACCGTGCCGGCCGGCGCATTCCAGCCGCGTCCGAAGGTGGACTCGGCGGTCCTCCGGCTCACGCCGCTCGCCGTTCCACTGGTGACGCCCGCCGAGCAGGCGCGGTTCCGCCGGCTCACGGTCGGCCTGTTCGGGTTTCGCCGCAAGCAGATGATCCGCGCGCTCCGCGAGCTCACGGGCTGGCCCGCGGAGCAGGCCCGGCGCGCGCTGGACCAGGCCGGCATCGCGCCCGAGGTGCGGCCCGAGGTGCTCGCGCCCGACGCGCTGGTGCGACTCGAGCGCGCGCTCGTTGACGGGGGGTGGGCGGGACGGTAGCTTTGTGAAATGTTTCACAAAAATGCCGTCCATGCGTAAGGTCGCGGATTCCACCGTTCGACGACTGTCGCTCTACCTGCGCTTCCTGGAGGAGTTCGAAGGGCAGGGCGTCGGCACCGTGAGCTCCGGGGCCCTGGCCTCGCGGGGGAGCACCACCTCGGCGCAGGTGCGGAAGGACCTGTCGTTCTTCGGCTCGTTCGGCAAGCGCGGCCTGGGCTATCCGGTGCCCGAGCTGGCCAACCGGCTGCGGGAGATCCTGGGGCTCAAGCAGCGGTACCAGGTGGCGCTGATCGGAGCGGGGAAGATCGGGAGCGCGCTGGTCCAGTACCGCGGGTTCCGGAATCGCGGGTTCGACATCATCGCCATCTTCGACAGCGACCCGGCCAAGGTGGGCCGGCAGTGGAACGGCCTCACCGTGCTCGACATCGAGCAGCTGGAGGCCGAGTTCGCGCGGCGGCGGATGGACATGGCGGTGCTGGTGACGCCAGCCGACGCGGCGCAGGGCGTGGCCGACCGGCTCGTCAGGCTCGGTGTCAAGGCAATTCTCAACTTCGCGCCGGTGCAGCTGGTGGTGCCGGACGATGTGGTCGTGAAGACGGTGAACCTGGCGCTCGAGCTCGAGACGCTGAGCTACGCGCTGGCGAATCGCTGACGGGAGCGCGGCGCGGCGTTCTTCAGCGGCTCCGCCCGGGGCGGCCCGCCGATGTTTGATTCACCACGAAGGCACGAAGGACACGAAGGCCTCCGACCACCCCGAAGACTCCTCGCATTCCATGCTGGGACAGTCCGTCACCTGATTTTTTGGGGGTGCGGGGGGCAACCATCATCCTTCGGAGCCGTTCCGACTGGGCATGAGAGGAGCGTGAAGCGACACGGAGCCTTCGTGTCGTTCGTGCCTTCGTAGTGAAACGGCATCGGAGTAGAAACCTTCCAGCGATCCCGGCGAGATCTTCATGCGACTCACAAGAATGACGACACTGGTGCTGGCTCTCGCCCTGGCGGGTACGGCACCGCTCGCGGCCCAGGACGACGTCTATGACCTGGTGATCCGGAACGGACGGATCATCGATGGGACCGGATCGCCGTGGTATGCCGGCGATGTCGGAATACGGAGCGGCCGGATCGCTGCCATCGGACGGCTCGACGGCGCGGCATCGCGGAAGACCGTTGATGCGGCCGGGCTGGTGGTGGCGCCGGGCTTCATCGACATGCTGGGCCAGTCGGAGCAGACCATCCTGGTGAACCCCAGCGTTCCTTCCAAGATCTTCCAGGGCATCACGACCGAGATCACCGGCGAGGGAGAGTCCGCCGGCCCGCTGAACGATTCGATCATCGCCGCCGATCGCGCGAGCTGGGACCATTATCGTCTTACGCCCGACTGGCGCACGCTGGGCGAATACTTCGCCCGCCTGGAGAAGCAGGGGATCGGCATCAATCTCGCGAGCTACGTCGGCGCCACCTCGGTCCGCCGCATGGTGCTGGGCGACGCGGACCGGCAGCCGACGCCGGAGCAGCTCGAGCAGATGAAGAATCTCGTGCGCGACGCGATGCGGGACGGCGCCGTCGGCGTGTCCACCGCGCTCGAGTATCCGCCGGCCCCTTACGCGCACACCGAGGAGCTCATCGCGCTCGCCTCCGCGGCCGCGGAGTCCGGCGGCAGCTACGCCACCCACATGCGGTCCGAGGGCGTGGACATCGATGCCGCGCTCGACGAGACCATCCGGATCGGTCGCGAGGCGGGCCTCCCGGTCGAGATCTGGCACCTCAAGGTGGCGGGCAAGCAGAGCTGGGGTCGGATGGGACGGGTCGTGGCCAAGATCGACTCGGCGCGAAAGGCGGGCGTGGACATCGCGGCGGACACCTACGCGTACCCGGCGTGGTTCAACAGCATGTCGGCGTTCATCCCGCCGTGGGCGCATGACGGCGGTGATGCCAAGCTCATCGAGCGGCTCAAGGACCCGGCCATGCGCCGGCGGATCCGGCGCCAGATGCTGGATCCCAAGCCCGGCTGGGACAACGAGTGGCAGGAGATCACCGGCCCCTCCAGCGTGCTCATCGGCTCGGTCCAGAACCCCGCTCTGGAGCGGTATCTGGGGAAGACGCTCGCCCAGGTGGCCGCGGACCGGCACAGCGATCCGATCGATGCGCTGTTCGACCTGCTGATCGAGGATCAGGCGTTCACCAGCGTGGCCGTGTTCGGCATGTCCGAGCCGGACATCGCGCTGGCGCTCAAGCAGCCATGGGTCTCGATCAACAACGACTCGCAGGGCACCGCTCCCGACGGCCTGCTCGGGAAGGAGCATCCTCACCCGCGCGCCTACGGCACCTTCCCCCGCATCCTCCGGAAGTACGTGCGCGAGCAGCGCCTGCTCACGTTGGAGGACGCCATCCGCAAGTTCAGCGCGCTCCCCGCGCAGCGGATGCGCCTGGGCGACCGCGGCGTGCTCAAGGTCGGCATGTGGGCCGACGTGGTCGTCTTCGATCCCGCCACGGTCCGCGACCGGGCCACCTTCGCCGAGCCGAACCAGCTGTCGGAGGGCATGCGCTGGGTGCTGGTGAACGGCATTCCCGTGATTGCCGACGGCCAGGCGACGGGCGCGCTGCCCGGGCGGGTGTTGCGGGGGCCGGGGTGGAGCGGAGGGCGATAGGACGATAAGGCGATAGGGCTGCGAGGCCGATAGGACGATAAGGCGGTAGGGCGATAGGGCGAAAGCGAAAAGGGTGGATGATCTAGGCTCGCCATATCGCCACGATCGCCTCATCGACCGCCCTATCGCCTTATCGCCCTATCGCCTTATCGGCCTCCCAGTCCTATCGGCCTCTTCAGCCCTATCGCCTTCTCTCCCCACCCCCGATAATTTCCCGTATGCCCGTCGACGTCACATCCGAAATCGGTCCGCTGCAGACCGTGCTGGTGCATACCCCCGGGCACGAGCTCGAGGCGGTCACGCCGGGCAACCGCGAAGACTACCTCTACGACGACATCATCGACCTCGAGATCGCGCAGCGCGAGCACCGGCAGTTCGTCTCGGTGCTCCGGCGCTTCGCCACGGTGTTCCAGGTGCGCGACCTCCTGGCCGAGGTGCTGGCCCAGCGTCCGGCGCGCGACTTCCTGATCACCAAGACCATGGACGTGGTGGAGTCGGACGAGCTGGCCCAGCGGCTCGGCACGCTGCCCGCCGGCCACATCGTGGACATGCTGATCGAGGGTACCCGGGCGGACAGCGGCCCGCTGGCCCGGGCCCTCAACGAGGAAGGGTTCGCCCTGCCGCCGCTCCCGAACCTGTTCTTCCCCCGCGACATCGGAATGGTCATCGGGCGTCAGGTCGTGGTCGGCTCGATGCGGTACGACGTGCGCTGGACCGAGGAGCTGCTCATCAAGGCGCTGTTCAGCTTCCACCCCGAGCTGGCCAACCAGGGACTCCTGTACGACGGGTCCGAGGAGCGCCGGAGCAATTACACCCTCGAGGGCGGCGACGTGCACTACCTCCGGCCCGACCTCCTGGTGCTGGGCTTCAGCGAGCGCACCTCGCCGGCCGCGCTGGACGAGCTGTGCGACATGGTGTTTGCCCAGGGGGCGGTGACCGACATCCTGGTGGTGGTCATGCCCAAGGCGCCGACGGCCATCCACCTGGACATGATCTTCACCCAGGTGGACCGCGAGCTGTGCGTCATCTACCCCCCGTTCTTCGTCGGGCCCGAGCGCCTGCCGGTGCTCCATCGGCGGAAGGGCGAGGCGACGGTGCACGAGCGCCCCAACCTGTTCGAGGCGCTGCGCGACGTGGGGCTGCCGCTCGACCCGGTGTTCGCCGGCGGGCAACACCGCACCAGCCAGGAGCGCGAGCAGTGGAGCTCGGCGTGCAACTTCCTGGCGGTGCGGCCCGGCACGATCGTGAGCTACCGCCGGAACGACGCCACCCTGTGCGAGCTCCAGGCGGCGGGGTTCCGGGTGGTGCCGGCCGTCAACTTCCTCGCGTTCGACGACTGGACCGACGCCAAGCACCGGACCGTCATCACCATCGAGGGCACCGAGCTTGCGCGCGGCGGCGGGGGCCCGCGGTGCATGTCGCTGCCGCTCAGGCGGGCCGCGCTGTGAGCGGCCTGTTGGCCCATCCGCAGAGCACGCTGCTCGATCGGGTGCTGGAGACGCTCCGGGACGGACCCCGCGCGGCGATGACGCTGTGCCACCGCGTGATCGGGCTTCCCGGGGCGCAGGAGGCGGTGTGCGAGCGGATCGCCATCGCGCTCCTGGGCGCCGACCCGAGGGTTCGGCAGCTGGCCGATGGCCGCTGGGGGCTCGTGCCCGAGGCGCAGGGCTCGCCGCTGCTCGACGAGATCGCCTTCGCGGTGGTGGACGTCGAGACCACCGGCATGCGCGCCGGCGACAGCGATCGCATCACCGAGATCGCGGTGGTGGTGGTGCACGGCGGCCGGCGCGAGGTGGTGTTCGAGTCGCTGGTGAACCCGGGTCGTCCCATTCCTCCGGCCATCTGCGCCATCACCAACATCACCAATGATATGGTCCGGGACGCGCCGAGCTTCGCCCAGGTGGCCGACCAGGTGCTGGCCGCGCTCGCGGGGCGAGTCTTCGTGGCGCACAACGCGCGGTTCGACTGGGGCTTCATCAGCGCCGAGATCCAGCGCGCGCGGGATCTCTCGCTCGACGGCCCTCGGCTCTGCACCGTGCGGTTGGCGCGCCGCCTGGTCAAAGGCGTCCGCTCGTGCGGGCTCGACAACCTGACCCAGCATTTCGGGTTCGCCAATCCCGCGCGGCATCGTGCCACGGGCGACGCGCTGGTGACCGCCGACCTGCTCCAGCGGCTCCTGCGGCTGGCCCACGAGGAAGGTGCCCGCACCCTGCAGGACCTCACCGCCATCGCGACCCGGCGGGTCAAGCGCGCGCGCCGGAAGCGGCTGGCCATGCCGAGCGTCCCGCTCGCCGAGTCGGCCCCGGAGGGTGCGGCCTAGCGGGTGCGCGAGTCACCCTGAGCGCGAGTCACCCTGAGCGCGAGTCACCCTGAGCGAAGCGAAGGGGGCATGACCCGACGCATGCCCCCTTCGCTTCGCTCAGGGTGACTCCTAGATTCGTCGTCATGCCCCTCGCTCGCGCCTTCACCGTCGGCCAACTCCGCTGCCACACGCTCGAGGCCGGCATCCAGCGGCTCGACGGCGGCGCCATGTTCGGCGTGGTGCCCCGTCCCCTGTGGCAGACCCGCGCCGCGCCCGACGACCGCCATCGGATCCTGCTGGCCATGCGCTGCCTCCTGGTCGAGCACCCCGACGGCCTGGTGCTGATCGACACGGGTCTCGGCAACAAGGAGGAGCGCAAGTTCCTCGATATCTACGGGGTGGAGAACAGCGGGCTCGAGGGCGCGACCCAGCTGGAGGACGCACTGGCCTCCGCCGGCTTTCTGCCCACGGACGTGCGATGGGTCATCAACACCCACCTGCATTTCGACCATGCCGGCGGGAACACGACGATCGACCCGGAGCTCGAGAACGATCCCCGCCGCCACGTTCGCCCCGCGTTTCCCAACGCCACCTATGTGGTGCAGCGGGGTGAGCTCGAGTTCGCGCGCCACACCAACGAGCGCACTCGCGCGAGCTATCTCCCGCCCAACTTCGAGCCGATCGCCGCGGCCAACCGCTGGCAGCTGGTCGAGGGCGACGCCGACGTCCTGCCCGGGATCTCGGTCCGGCTCACGCCGGGGCATGTGCCGTTCCATCAGGCCGTGCTGGTGCGGGACCGGGGCGAGACGGCGGCCTTCATCGCGGACCTGATCCCGACGACCGCGCATCTCCCCCTGCCGTGGATCATGGGGTATGACCTCGAGCCGCTCCGCACCCTGGAGAGCAAGCGAGCCCTGCTCACGGACGCGGTGAGCGGCGGGTGGCGGCTGGTGTTCGAGCACGATCCGGTTGTGGCCTCGGGCATGGCGGTGGGGGATGGGAAGGGAGTGGCGTTGCGCGAGGTCGTGCGGGTGGATACCCCCGAGGCGGTCGGCAGCGAACGGTCGTGAGGGCGAGAGGCGGGCGGTCGGACCCGCCGCAAGTCCTTCGGGCATTCGACTTAGCGATTCGGACCTGAGATCAGGCCTCGGTTGACACGGCGACCCGCCGCCACTACCTTGCCCCGTTCGTCAAGCGGGGAGGAAACTCCTCCACCCTCAGCCTGCCGGCTTCGGCCGCAGCGCGACCGGGTCCCGGCAGTCGCCACCGATGGCAGGCCCTGAGCCGCCGCGGTACGCGTCCTTCGCGGGCACCCGAGCATCGATCGGGTGCCCGTTGTGTTGCTGGTCTCACGTTTGGTTTGGAGGCGTGCCCACTGTCCACGAACGACCGCGAAAAGCGTGTACGAGTCAATCGGATGATCCGCATCAGCCCGGTGCGCGTCATCACAGCCACCGGCGAGCAGTTGGGCGTGCTGCCCATCGAAGAAGCGCTCGCGGCGGCCCAGGAACGCGGGCTGGATCTCGTGGAAGTGGCGCCCACCGCGCGCCCGCCCGTCGTCAAGATCATGGACTACGGGAAGTTCAAGTTCGAAGAGGCCAAGGCGGCGCGGGCGGCCAAGAAGAAGCAGCACATCATCCAGCTCAAGGAAGTGAAGTACCGCCCCGGGATCGATGACCACGACTTCGATTTCAAGACCCGCCATGCGCGGGAATTCCTCGGCGACGGCAACAAGGTGAAGGTGACGATGATGTTCCGCGGCCGGCAGATCGCCCACCTCGAGTTGGGCAAGGCCGTGCTGGACCGCGTCGCCGCGAGCCTGGCCGATGTCGGGAAGATCGAGTCGGACGCGAAGCTGGAAGGGCGCAACATGACGATGGTCATCGCGCCGAAGTAGGCGGTAAGCCGGGCCGGCGGTAAGGCGGTAGGCCGGCAGGATGTGGTAAGACGAGTTGGTAGGACGGAGACGACGGAGTAGACGGAGAGCGACTTCTCCGTCGCCACCAGGAGAGCACATGCCGAAGCAGAAGACCAAGCGCGCCGCGATGAAGCGCTTCAAGACCACCGGGACTGGCAAGCTGAAGCGCTGGCATGCCAACCACAGCCACATCCTGACCAAAAAGGTCCGCAAGCGGAAGAACCGGCTCAAGAAGGGCGACCTCGTGAGCTCGGCCGACTTCCCGCGCGTCAACCGCCTTCTCCAGGCCTAAGGAGCGACCATGCCTCGCGTCAAGAACGGTGTGGCCCACCACGCCCGGAAGAAGAAGATCAT
>DATEJD010000179.1:0-12796 GCA_035278325.1 Gemmatimonadales bacterium
CTGCTTGTGCACCAGGAGCCAGGTAAAGGAAGAGATGGGATAGGCGTCCGGCCCGGCGGCATCGGTGATGGAAACTCGGAAATCGGTGTCGGGCGCGAGGTCGGCCCCGGCGGCCGCGGCGCTCAGGCCCTTGAGCGTCGCTGGCACGAAGGTCCCGGCCGCGTTCTTCATCTCCGCCGCGGGCAGGCCATTGGACAGGGCGTAGATGAGCTCGACATAGCCGATGGCGCCCTCAGACTGCTTGACCTGCTGGGTCACGCCCTCGTTGCCCTTGCCACCCAGGCCTACCGGCCAGTCCACCGACGTCGCATGCCCCACTCGGCTCTTCCAGTCGGGCGAGACCTTGGAGAGGTAGTCGGTGAAGATGTAGCTGGTGCCCGAGCCGTCGGACCGATGGACGACCAGAATGTCGGTCGCCGGCAGCGCCACGCCGGGATTCAGGGCCCGGAGCCGGGGATCGTTCCACCGGGTAATCCGTCCCAGGAAGACGTCGGCCAGCGTCACACCGTCGAATCGGAGAGTGTGCTGACCGAGCGACGGGAGGTTGTAGGTGGCGACGACGGCGCCCAGCACGGTGGGGACGTGCATGACGTCACCGTGGACCGCGGCGATCTGTTGGTCGGTCATTGGCCCGTCGGTGGCGCCGAAGTCCACCGTACCTTCGGTGAACTGGCGGATGCCGCCGCCCGAACCGATCGACTGGTAGTTGATGCGCACGCCGGTCTGCTGGGCGTAGGCGTCGAACCACTTGGAGTAGATCGGATTGGGGAAGGTGGCGCCGGCCCCGGTGATGGCGGCACCGGCCTTCGCCGGGGTGCCGGCGCTCGAACCCGCACCGGGGGCCGGCGCCCGCTCGCCCGCCGAGCAGGCCAGGCCGGCCAGGGCGATCACGGCAGACCAGCGCGACACGGTTGGGAACACGGTGGCTCCTGTAACGGAGGTTACGAAGTTAGGTAGCCGGGTCTCGAGAACCAACACTCCGTGGCCAGGTGATTCGGTGCGGCTGGTCACCACGGAAGCACGGAAGACACGGAGGACTCCCAGGCCAGTCCGGCCTCATCTCATTCCGCGCCGGAGCCGGCTTCGTTGCAGAGATTATGGGGTGCCCCCACCCAAAAACTTTGAACGACGAGCTCTTCTGACTCGGAATGTGAGCAGGCTCGAAGTGGCGCCGAGTCCTCCGTGTCTTCCGTGCTTCCGTGGTGACCAGTCCCACCGACTCCACCGGCTACGGAGCCGCTGCGTAGCGAAGGGGCATGAGCCCACGCATGCCCCCTTCGCTCCGCTCATGGTGACTCACTTCGCCCGGGATGAAGCAGCCGACTATTCGCTCGCGATCGCCTTCCCGTTCGACTTGAGCGACGGAAGCCGCCCGTCGATCAGGCTCACGACCTCCTTCGGCAGCGGCGCGTACTTGAGCTCGGTCGCCATCTGCTGCGCCTCGGGCGAGATCATCCACTTGAGGAAATCGCGGATGGCCTTGGCCTTGGCGGCGTCGGGCTGCTCGGTGTGCACCAGCAGCCAGGTGAAGGACGAGATCGGATAGGCGTCCTTGCCGGGCGCGTTGGTGATCGACACCCGGAAGTCGGTATTCTTGTCGAACTTGGCGCTCGCCGCCGCGGCGGTGACCGAGGCCAGCGAGGCGTCCACGAACTCGCCGGCCGGGTTCTTGATCGTGGCGTAGGACAGGTCGTTGGCCAGCGCGTAGATCAGCTCGACGTAGCCGATCGAGCCTTCGGTCTGCTTCACCTGCTGGGTCACGCCCTCGTTGCCCTTGCCGCCGAGCCCCACCGGCCAGTTCACCGAGGTGGCCTTGCCGACCTTGTCCTTCCAGTCGAGCGACGACTTGGAGAGGAAGTCGGTGAAGATGTAGCTGGTGCCGGAGCCGTCCGAGCGATGCACCACGATGATGTCGCTGCCGGGGAGCTTGGCGCCGGGGTTGAGCTTGGCGATGGCCTTGTCGTTCCACTTGGTGATGGTGCCCTGGAAGATTCCGGCCACCGTCGGGCCGTCGAGCCGCAGCTTGGTCGAGCCGACCTCGGGCAGGTTGTAGGTCAGCACCACCGCGCCCAGGACGGTCGGCACGTGGAGCACGTTGCCCTGCACCGCGGCGATCTGCTCGTCGTTCATCGGCCCGTCGGTGGCGCCGAAGTCCACGGTGCCCTCGGTGAACTGGCGGATGCCGCCGCCCGACCCGATGGACTGATAGTTGACCTGCACGCCGGTCTTCTTGTTGTACGCGTCGAACCACTTGGTGTAGATCGGGTTCGGGAACGTCGCCCCGGCGCCGGTGAGGCTGGTCTGGGCGAGCGCCGAACCGGCCAGGCCGAGCGAGGCCAGGCTCAGGACGATGCCGCCGCGAAGCGTGAGACTGCGCATGGTTCCCCTCACAGGTAGAGCTGGTTAGAAGGCGTACTGGGCCTGGAACAGCCCCTGGGTCTTGGTGGCATACACGGCCGGTGGGATCGGGCCGCTGCCCTCGAACCCGATGTTGTCGATGTCGGCCAGCAGCCGGAACGCCGGGGTGAGCTGGTACGACACGCCGCCGATGAACCGCGTCTGCTTGTTGTTGGCCACATTCTTGTCGGGATCGGTGATGTCTACCCGCCCGATCACGGCCGCCCGGGAGTTCGGAATGTGGAGCACGCCGAAGAAGCTCCAGATCTCGCCGTCGACGTCGGCCAGCTGCGGCGTGGCGGGCGGCGCCGGTGCATCCTGCCGATCCTTGGTGCGCGCGTACTCGCCGGCCAGCGTGAACATCTTGCTCTTGTACGACAGCATGCCGAGCCAGCGATCACGAATGCCACCGCCGGTGGGCTTGCCCAGCTGCCCGTAGCCGGTGATCCGAAGGCCGCCCACCCGGCTGCCGTCGTCGCTCGGCTTCAGCCGCACCGACACCCGGCCCATCGCGTCTTTCCGCTGGTCGCCGGTGCCGCGGTTGTAGTTCTCGCCGTTGTAGATGCCCACCTGCATGTTGACGAAGTCTTTCTTCCAGTTGCCGTCCACCCCGAGGCCGAAGTCGGAGCTCGAGACGTAGCCGCCGCGCTCCAGGGCCATCGTGCCCTGCATGCGGTAGTCCCACAGCGCCTCCTCCCAGTCGAGGAGCGGCGTATGGATCTCGCCGAACTTGAAGGTGAGGGGGCTGTTCTCGGGCGTGTACGCGGCGTACGCGTACTTGAGCCGGTACGCGAGCGAGTTGTCCGCGCTGCGATAGATGTCCGCGGTGACCCGGCCGGTGAGCCCGCTGGGGAACTTGCCGATGACGTTGATGTACGAGCGGGTGATGTCGAAGTTGTTGACGTGGTTGGCGGTGTCCTTGAACTGATAGAGGTACTGCGCGTACACCACGCCGCTCACGGTGACGGTCGGTGTATTCGGTGGCGTGCCCTGAGCGACCAGATTGCCCGCGCCTGCAACGCAGCCGAGAAGGGCGAGGAGGCCGGCCAGCTTCACAGCGGAACGCATCTGCACCTCGTGGTAGGGTGTCGGTTGCACCGCCCGCGCTGCCGCACACGACGGCGAGCCGCATCGGGGCCGCAGAGCCCGGGGGAGCGCCCCGTTCTGCCGCCGCCAAAACAGCCGGCCGCTCGTCACGGACATCCGGCAGACGTGTAACAGACTTGTAAACCGGCCGCGACGACCGCCCCAACACGCGTCGCCGCAGCCAGTTCCCTTCGTGACGCTTGACCCCGACTTGATCCCCGCCAGCCACCTGCTCCGCGTGACGAAATCGTTGCACCGGCGTGCCCATCCGGAGACAGGCGGACCCTAGCATCTCCCCGTCCGCAGCCGTTCCTGGGGCCAGCCTTCCGCCCCGATCACTCCAGCCAATCGAGTCCTGATGTCACCACGAGCCGTGATTGCCCGCTGGTCCGCGTTGCTCGCGCTCACCGCTGCGGGGCCGCTGTTCGCGCAGGGGCCGGGCCGGATCATCGGGCGCGTCGTCGACGCCGAGCAGGGAGCGCCTGTGGCCGGCGCGCAGGTCGAGCTGGTGGACGCGCCGATCCGCGCGGTGTCCGCGCTGGACGGCCGTTACACCCTGCCGGACGTGCCGGCGGGAACGGTGTCGATCCGGGTACGAATGATCGGCTTCGCGCCGAAGATGGTGACCGGCGTGGTGGTCACGGAGGGAAAGGCGGCGGTGCAGGACGTGGCGATGGTGGCCGAGGCGGTCCAGCTCGCGGAGATCTCGGTGAGCGCGGCCTCCGAGCGGGGGACGGTGAACCGGGCGCTGGAGGAGCAGCGCCACGCGGTCAACATCGTGAACGCGGTGAGCGCCGAGCAGATCGCCAGGAGCCCGGATAGCGACGCGGGTCAGGCGATCCAGCGGGTGAGCGGCGTGACGGTCCAGGACGGCAAGTACATCTTCGTGCGCGGCCTGGGCGAGCGCTATACCACCACGACGCTCAATGGCTCACGGATCCCGAGCCCCGAGCCCGAGCGCAAGGTGGTCCCGCTCGACCTGTTCCCCTCCAGCCTGCTGGAGGGCATTACCACCTCGAAGACCTTCACCGCCGATCAGCCCGGCGACTTCAGCGGCGCCGAGGTCGACCTCAAGACCCGCGAATTCCCGGCGCACCGCGTAATCACGTTCTCGGTCTCGGGCGGCCTCAACACGGCCGCGACCGGACGGAACGTGGTGAAGGCGCCGACGGTCGGTCCGGAGTGGCTCGGCTTTGCCGGCGGCGAGCGGACTCTGCCGGGCAACCTGGCTGCCGCCGGCGATCTGCACGGGATCACGCTGGAGCAGCAGAATGCGCTGATCGGCTCGCTCCGCAACGTGTGGAGCGCGCGCTCGGCGGATGGTGCGCCCAACGGCGGCGCGAGCGTGGCCATCGGCGGTGAGACGCCGATCTTCAGCCAGGACATCGGCTATATCGGCTCTCTCAGCTACAACAACAGCCAGGAAGTCCAGAAGGACCTGACGCGCGGGTTGGCGAAGAATGGAGCCCAGCCCGGCACTGCGCTTCCCTACAACACCTACACCGGCTCGGCGGGCAGGAACTCGGTGCTCTGGGGAGGACTGCTCAACCTGAGCACGCATGTGGGAACCGGCTCCAAGCTTTCCCTCAATAACACCTACACCCGCACCGCCGACAACGAAGCCTCCGTGCTCGACGGGAACAACGAGGAGTTCTCGCAGTACAACCCGTTGGTCTTGACCCGTCTCACCTTCACCGAGCGCGCGGTGCGCTCGAATCAGATCCAGGGCGAGCACCTCTTCGGCGAACGTCACTTTGTCGATTGGAGCGTGACGAACTCCTCGGTCGATCGAAACGAACCCGACCGTTCCGATCTCGGGTACACCGGGCGGCTCGATCCGACGACGGGCGAGCTGGTGCCGACCACCTGGACGGGGGCGGCGCGCTTCGCGACCCGAACCTTCAGCGACCTCCACGAGCACAGCTGGGATCTGGGGGGCAACTACCGGCTCCAGCTCGGTTCGCCCGAGTCACCGGCCGCGATCAAGGTAGGCGCCGCCTACCGCAGCACCGACCGGGACGCCGATACCCGCGCCTACGACATCATCAACAACGCTTTGGATGACGCGGCCCGCACGGCCCCGCCCGAGACCATCTTCACCGAGGCGAACATCGCCGCGGGCAATTTCATTCTCAACGCAAACGCCAACGGCGGCCGCTATACCGCCGCCGAGCGCATCACCGCGGGATACGCGCAGCTCGAGCTGCCGGTGAGCCGCCGTCTCGAGGTGATCGCGGGCGCCCGGGTGGAGCGCTGGCGGCTGGACGTCGACACTCGCACGACGCAGGGGCAGATCGCGCCGGCACGGCCGCGGAACACCGACGTGCTGCCCGCGCTGGCGCTCACCTATCACCTGACCGACGACCAGAACCTTCGGCTCTCGGCGACGCAGACACTGTCCCGGCCGGAGTACCGCGAGCTCTCACCGGTTCCCTACTTCGAGCAGGTGGGCCTGGCCACCACCATCGGGAACCCCGAACTCCGGCGCGCGCTGATCCAGAACTACGACCTCCGCTGGGAGTGGTTCCCCCGCACCGGCGAGGTGCTCAGCCTTGGCGTCTTCGCCAAACGGTTCAGCGACCCCATCGAGAAGGTCATCACCCAGGCCGCAGGCACGAACACCCTCCAATTCGTCAACGCCGACAAGGCCCACAACTACGGCATGGAGCTCGAGCTCCGCAAAGGCCTCGACTTCCTGAGCGAGGGGCTCCGGCCGTTCAACCTGTTCGCCAACACCACGCTGATGCGGAGCCGGATTACCCCGGGCAACAACGGTATCTCCGCGCTCACCAACGCGGACCGTCCCATGGTGGGGCAGTCCGAGTACGTGGTGAACGCCGGCCTGGGCTACGGCAGCGAGTCGGGCGACTGGTCGGCCACGCTGCTCTACAACGTGGCGGGCAGGCGGATCCTGGAAGCTGGCTCGGGCGGCCTGCCCGACGCCTACGAGGAGCCCCGGCATCTGATCGATGCCTCGCTCCAGATCCCGGTGGCCCAGGCGTTCACGCTCAAGCTCGACGGCAAGAATCTGCTCAACGCGCCCTACCGGCTGGTGCAGGGCGACGTGCTCCGGACGCGCTATCTGAGCGGCCGGGTATTCGGCCTCACCATGTCGTGGCGGCGCTGACCAGTTTGACCGAACTGTGACGATGCCGTGCGTCGAACGAGACGGCGGCGCTGTTTGGTTGTCGCGGACACGAGGCTCCGTCCTTCACCCCACACTTCTTGAGGAAACGATGAGGCGCTCGACCCGAACGCTCCACGGATGGGCTGTGGCGGTAGCCGCGACCGGCGTGCTCGCCGCCTGCGGCAGCGACAGCGGCTCCAGTCCGACCACCCTCCAACCCCCCAGCGGTGTCGCGGTGACGCAGACGTCGTTGACGGCCGCCACGGTGTCGTGGACTGCCGCCAGCGGGGCGACGGGCTACCTGGTGCAGCGAGCGGGCTCCGACAACCCGGGGACCTTCGCGACGCTCGGCGCCGGCGCTGTCACCGGCACCAACTTCGACGATGCCGGGCTCTCGAGCAGCCTGTCATACAGCTATCGGGTGGCTTCCGTCTCCGCCACGGACACCAGCGCGTTCAGCTCCGCGGTGAGCTTCACGCCGGGGCTCAAGGCGGCGACGCTCACCAACCCCATCGCGGCCAGCCGCACGCTCTACGCGGACACGGTCTACACCCTGAGCGGCTATGTGAAGGTGCAGAACGGCGCCACGCTCACGATTCAGCCGGGCACTCGGATCATCGGTGATACCACGCAGCCCGGCAGCTCGCTCTGGATCCTCCGCGGGGCCAAGATCGACGCGCAGGGCACGGCCGATGCGCCGATCGTTCTCACCTCGGCGCGGTCTCCCGGCAACCGGAAGCCCGGCGACTGGGGCGGGCTCATCATCATCGGCAACGGTATCATCAACCGCACCGGCGCGAGCATCCTCACCGAGGGCGGTGCCGCCGGGCAGGCGGAGAACTACGCCGGCGGGAACGACAACAGCGACAACAGCGGCACCCTGCGCTACGTCCGGATCGAGTTCGCCGGGTACGACATCTCCAACGGCGCGGGCCAGGAGCTCAACTCCCTCTCGAGCTACGCGGTGGGCCGCGGCACCACCTACGAGTACATCCAGACGATGTCGGGTCTCGACGACTCGTTCGAGTACTGGGGCGGGGCGGTGGACGGCCGCTACCTGATCTCGTACGAGTCCGGCGACGACCACTTCGACTGGACCGAGGGCTACCAGGGCCGGAACCAGTTCCTCATCGCGTTCCAGAGTCAGCGGCTCACGCCCGAACCGGGCACCGGCGTCTTCTCGTCGGATCCGCGCGGCTTCGAGGGCGACGGCTGCGATCCGGCGGTGGCCGGCTGCACGGTGACGACCACCGGGACCAGCACGCCTTACTCGATGCCGGTGTGGGCCAACTTCACATTGATCGGGCCGGGGCAGCTGGCCAGCATTCCGAGCGACGGCAACGGCGCGGTCTTCCGCCGGGGCACCGGCGGGACGCTGTTCAACGGAGTCCTGAGCCGCTGGAAGGGCATCGCCCTCAACTTCCGCGACGAGTGGACCGACACGCTGTTCGAGCAGCGGGATTCGCTCAACGTGGCCAACGTGATCCTGGCGCAGAACGGCTTCAACTTCGACACCGTGGGCGCCGGGTTCGCCCAGGACACCAAGTTCGGGCCGGCCAACGCCATTCAGGCCTTCGCGTCGAACGTGGCGGTAGACACCTTGCTGGGCCTCAGCCTGAATCCGAGCGCGCTCGACTGGACGCCCAAGGCCGGCTCACCGGCCGCCTCGGGCGGCAGCGCGCAGGTCCCCGCCAACTTCGTGGCGCGGACGACCGGGTTCTTTGGCGGCGCGATGCCTCAGACCACCTATCTGGGTGCCGCGGATCCGGCCGGTGCCAAGTGGTGGCAGGGCTGGACGGCGTACAACATCAACTGACCCTTGAACTCGACCAGCCCGGCCGGCGTCCACACGGCGCCGGCCGGGCTGCGTCACGTGAGCCTACATGACGATGCGAACGAGCGGGCGTCGGCTCCTGCTGGCCATGAGCCTTGGTGTAGCGGGCTGCGGCCCCAAGCCGGCGTCACCCAAGCCCACGAGCGAAGCCCCTGTGGCTCCGACGGTCCAGCGCGTCGAAGTCGCCCAGGCCGCGGCGACACCGCCGACCCACATCGACAGCGTGGTGCCGCGAGCGGTCGCGCTGTCACGGTTTCAGAAGGCCAGCGCGCCAGCGTCGACGCTCAGCGGAGGCGCTTCCAGCCGGGACGAGCTGGTGCGCCGCTTCGCCCGTGCGGTCGAGGCTGCCGATACCTCGGCCCTCCACCGCATGGTGCTGTCGCGCGGTGAATTCGCCTTCCTTTATTACCCGACCCGCCGCGAGGGCCTGCCGCCGTACGATCTGAATCCCGACCTGATGTGGTTCATGATGGTGGAGCGGAGCAACCGAGGCGCGGCGGCGCTGATGCGGGACCGGGCTGGCAGCCCGCTGGCGTACGCCGGCTACCGCTGCCTCGGGGATTCGACGGTGGAGGGCCGGAACCGGCTGTGGGGCCCGTGCGTGGTGCGCCGGGTCCAGGCGATGGGTGACACGGTGGAGGAGCGCCTGTTCGGGCCGATCATCGAGCGCGACGGCCGCTTCAAGTTCGTGAGCTACAGCAACAAGCTGTGAGGCCTAGCTGGCGAGCAGTACCAGGCCGGCCGTAGCGGTCGCGATCGCCTGGCCGGCCACCACATCGCCGGGGAAGTGCACGCCGAGTCGCACGCGAGAGAATCCGACCAGCAGGGCGAGCAACAGCAGCGGTACCACCAGCGCGGGAAAGGCGATGGCGTAGCCGAGCGCCACCGACATCGCGGCGGCCGCGTGCCCCGAGGGGAAGGAGAAGCGATCGGGCTCACGCACGGCCGCGTGAAGGCCGGTTCGGGCCGGGCGCGAGCGCACCACGGTGCGCTTCATGAGCTGGACTACGAGGTGCGAGGCGACGAGGGTCGTGAGCGCGACGCGGGAGGCCTCGTGCCACTCGCAGCAGCGATACCACGGCGCGGCCGCGGCCGCGACGCTGGCGCCGGTGCCGCCCAGGTGGGTAACGGCGGTCCAGGCGAGCCGCGACCGCCGCGAGGCCGTGGGTGCGATCACGCAGCGGAGCATCAACTCGCGGTCGCGTTCCCCGAGCCGGACCAGGAGTGGTGCAGTCATGTGGATGCAACATGCCGGGCCGGTACCACGGGTGCGTGGCCCCGGGGCCACGGGGCCGTAACGACCGCGAGGCGCCTGGCGCCCGGATCGAGACCGGCCCGTCACTGGTCCGTGACGGGCGCTCCTGAGCTTGCGGCATCCGAACCGCCGGGGCCGCGATGCGTGTGATGTACTGCACCGACACTTACCCTCCCCAGATCAACGGCGTTTCCATCGTGACGGCACTCTCGGTCGCCGGCCTCAGCCGGCGGGGGTGGTCGTGCGCGGTGGTGGCGCCGCGCTACCCGGAGGACGTGCAGGCGAAATGGTCCGGTGAGGCCGAGCCCGACCCGGCCGTCGAGATCGTAAGCCTGCCCAGTGTGGCCGTGCCGGGATATCCGGAGCTCCGGCTGGGCCTGCGGGGCGGCGGCGAGATCCGCCGGCTGGTGCAGCGGTTCCAACCCGATCTGGTGCACTGCGAGACGGAGTTCACGATCGGGCGGATGGGCCAGCGCGCGGCCTCGGCCGCGAACGTGCCCCTGGTCTCCACCTACCACACCGATTTCGGCCGCTACGCCGAGGCCTACGGCGCGCCCTGGCTGCGCCGCACCGTCACCGGCTACCTCCGCCGGTTTCATCGGCGGAGCCGACGGGTCTACACACCGTCCCAGGTGACCCGGCGCGAGCTGCTCGATCTCGCTCTGAGCGACGTGGAGGTCTGGGGTCGCGGGGTGGACACGAGCGTATTCCATCCTGGTCGTCGGAGCCAGACCCTGCGCGCGGAGCTGGGCATGGGGAGCCGGTTCACCTTCCTCTATGTCGGCCGGCTGGCCTCGGAGAAGCGGGTGGACTTCGTGCTCGAGGCGTTCCGGCGGGCCTCCACCATGGTGCCACGGGGCGTCATGCACCTGATCCTGGCCGGCACCGGTCCCTGCGAGCCGGAGCTCAAGGCAGCCGCCCCGCCCGAGGTCACCTTCCTGGGCTTTCTCGACCGACACACCCAGCTGCCCGACCTCTACGCCAACTGCGACGCGTTCGCGTTCGCCTCGTTGACGGAGACCCTCGGCCTGGTGGTGCTGGAGGCGATGGCCAGCGGCCTTCCGGTCATCGCGGCGCCGGCTGGAGGGGTCCAGGATCACCTGCGTGACGGGGTGAACGGGCTGACCTACGACCCCGACGACCCGGCCGCGATGGCGCGAGCGATGGTCCTCCTCGCGGGCGAGTACGAGCTCACGCGGCGGCTCGCGCGGGGCGCCCGGCGCACGGCCGAATCGCTCAGCTGGGATCGGGAGCTGGACCGGCTGGATGCCAGCTATCGCGAAGTCTGCGCGCGCGGCGTCGCGCAGGACCGCGGCTTGCCCGCGCCGGAGGTGTGCCCGGCGTAGGTAGCGGAGTCACCCCTGAACGGGCAGAGTCATCCTGAGCGAAGCGAAGGAGCCATGCCCCAACGCATGCCTCCTTCGCTTCGCTCAGGATGGTTCGGCCCCTGGACATGGACGGGGGGCCCTGGCGATCATCCCCCCGCCATGACGCCGCTTTCCCTCAACACGACCGAATTCACCGTCCTCGTGAGCGTCGGGTCCCTCCTCGCGGGCCTGCTCGGCTCGCTCACGGGACTGGGCGGGGGCGTCGTCATCGTGCCGATGCTGACCCTGCTGTTCGGGGTGGACTTCCGCTACGCGGTGGGGGCCTCCCTCGTCTCGGTCATCGCCACGTCGTCGGGCGCCGCGGCCGCGTACGTGCGCGAGGGCTACACCAACATCCGGATCGGGATGTTCCTCGAGGTGGCCACCACCATCGGCGCGGTGGCGGGCGCGGCGCTCGCCGGACTGATTCCCACCAGCGTCCTCGCCGTGGTGCTCGGCGTGGTGCTGATCTACTCGGCGTTTCTCGCCGGCCGCCGCGACGAGGAGCACGTGGTGGTGACGCCCGATCCACTGGCCCGGCGGCTCGGACTCGACGGCTCGTATCCTACCCCCGATGGCGACCGCGAGTATCACGTGCAGCACGTGCGCACCGGCTTCGGCGTCATGCTGGGCGCGGGCGTCTTGTCGGGACTCTTGGGGATCGGCTCCGGGGCGGTCAAGGTGCTCGCGATGGATCAGGCGATGTGCCTGCCGTTCAAGGTCTCGACCACGACCAGCAATTTCATGATCGGCGTGACCGCGGCGGCCAGCGCCGGGATCTACCTGGCGCGCGGCTACGTCGAGCCTGGTATCGCGATGCCGGTGATGCTGGGCGTGCTGGCCGGGTCGGCCATCGGCGTGCGGATCCTGTCGCGATCCGCGCCGGGGCCGCTCCGGGCCCTGTTCGCCGCGGTCATCGGCGTGCTGGCCATAGAGATGATCCTGAGCGGACTCCGGGGTCGGGTCTAGGATGCCGGGACCGACCGTCGACCGCTGGAGCGACGATGCCATCGAGGTACTCGTCGCGCGCCTGCTGCAGGCCGGGGTCGTGGTCGCCGCGCTGCTGGTGCTGGCCGGCGGGCTCCCCTACCTGGCGCACCACGGTGGCGCGGCGCCGCCGGGCCGGCTCTTCACCGGCGAGCCGGTGGGGCTGCGGGAGATCGGGGGCATCCTGCGCGGCGCCTGGGTGCTCAGCGGACGGGCCCTCATCATGAGCGGGGTGCTCGTGATCATCGCGACGCCGATCCTGCGGGTGGCGGCGTCGCTGCTGGCCTTCCTGCACCAGCGCGACTGGATCTACACGGCGATGACCGCGTTCGTGCTGGCGTTGCTGCTGGCGAGCATGCTGGGGTGGATCGGGTAGAGTGAAGTCGGCGTGAGCAAGCCGGAGTGAGTCACCCTGAACGCAGTGAAGGGGGCATGCCCGGACGCATGCCCCCTTCGCGGAGTTTACCCTGGGCGCAGCCAGGGCTCAGGGTGACGCCCGCGCCTACAGCGCCGAATCCGGAAACAGGCAGGTCACCGTGGTCCCGCTGCCGCGCTCACTCTCGGCGGTGACCCTGCCCCCGTGCGCCTCGACCAGGTGCTTGACGATCGCCAGTCCCAGCCCGGTGCCGCCCTCCTCCCGCGACCGCGACTGATCCGCCCGATAGAACCGCTCGAAGATCCGCGGCAGGTGCTCCCGGGTGATGCCCGATCCGTTGTCGCGGATGCTGACGGCTACCGTGCCG
>DATEJD010000180.1:0-5731 GCA_035278325.1 Gemmatimonadales bacterium
TGATCGTGGTCGTGATCATCGGCATCCTGGCGGCCATCGCCATTCCGAAGTTTGCCGCGACCAAGGACAAGGCCAAGCTCGCGTCGGTGAAGACCGACCTGCGGAACGCGATGACCGCGGAGGAGGCGTACTTCTCCGACAACGCGACCTACGCCACGCTGGCGACGCTGAACACCGGCAAGCTGATCAACTTCTCGACCGGCAACGCGGCGGGCGCCACCGACCAGGCGAGCGCGTCGGGCTACACCATCAGCGTGACCAATTCGTCGATCTCGACCGGCTTCAAGACCTGCACGGTGTACGGCGGGTCGGATGCGACGGCCGCGAACAAGACCGACGGCGTCATCGAGTGCTCGTGAGCTAGCGCGGTGCGGGGGCGGTGGCCGCGAGGTCACCGCCCCTTTTTTCTGCCGCGCGGGCTCGGAAACGATCCCTTTACTTGCGGATGGACGTATGCGCTCCAAGTCACGCACGGGCTTCACGCTGATCGAGCTGCTGGTCGTGGTGGTCATCATCGGGATCCTCGCGGCCATCGCGATCCCGAAGTTCTCTTCGACCAAGGAGCAGGCGTACCTGTCGCGGATGAAGAGCGACCTCCGGAACATCGCTACCGCCCAGACCGCGTACGAGGCGGACAACCAGACGTACTACAACGGCGTGGTTCCGGCCGCGCCGCTGCTGTACAACCCGTCGCCCGACGTCACCATCACCCTGAGCAACGTGACCCAGACAGGGTGGGCCGCCACGGCTCGGCACGTTGGAACCCCGCGAACCTGCGTCATTTACGTCGGGACCGGTGGCCCCCTCGCGCCGGCAACGGTGGACGGCAGGGTGGCCTGCACCTGACATGACGGCCGGAGTCGCGCCGCCTGCCGTGCCGCCGGGCTCCGGCCCCACCGCGGCCCGCAGCCTGCGCGCGCAGCTCCTGGTGGACCTTGGCTTCCTCGCGTCGGCGGCGGTGCTGCTGGTGGGCGTCACCACCGCGGCGCTGGCAGGGGCCGATCTCCAGGTCACCTGGGCGCCACTGGTGGCGCTCTGGATCGGCAGCTCGGCGGTGTTCCTCGTCTTCGGCATGCATCTGGTGCGGCGGCTCGTGGTCGCGCCGCTCGCGCGGCTCTCCGCCGAAGCCGACCTGCTGGCCCGTGGCGATCTCTCCAGTCCGCGGGCGCCCTACGCCGCCGACGAGCTCGAGCACCTGGCCGAACGGTACCGGCTGCTCGCCGCCGAGCTGCTCGACCTGCAAACCCACGCACTCCGGGTGGAGAAGCTGGCGGGGCTGGGCCGACTGGCGGCCGGCGTGGCGCATGAGGTCAGGAACCCCCTGGGGGCCCTGGCCAACTACGTGGAGGTGCTGCAGGGCCGGGGCACCGATCCTGCCATCACCCGGGAAATGCGCCGCTCCATCGCTCGGATCGAGCGGATCGTGCAAGGCTTAGTGGATTATGCCCGATCCGGCGGGCCCGCGGGCCCGGCCGCGACGACCGATCTCAACACCGCCGTGGACAGCGTCCTGGACTTCCTCCGGACCCAGGGGATGCTGCGCGAGCACACTCTGTGCGTCGAGCTCGACCCCGGCGTCGGACCCGTGCGCGGTGACCGGCACGAGCTCGAGCAGGTGGTGGTCAACCTGGTGGCCAATGCGTGCCAGGCCGCGCCGCGTGGACGGATCGTCATCGGAACGGTGGCCCGCACGTTCGAAGGCCGCTACGCTCAGGCCGCGCGGCGGATGACCGACGCCACCGCGGGCGCGCACCACCGATCCTGGATGCCGCGACCCCATCCGCCCGGACTGGGCGGCGCGGGCGTCCTGCTCTATGTGGCCGACGACGGCCCCGGTGTGCCCGACGCGGATCGGGATCGCGTGTTCGACCCGTTCTTCACGACCAAGAGCCCCGGCGAAGGCACCGGCCTCGGCCTTGCCATCGTCGCCCGCACCGTGCACGACAGCGGCGGCGTGGTCTGGCTGGACCGGGCACGGGAAGGTGGTGCGGTGTTCAAGGTGTTCCTCCCACTGGCTGGTGAGACCGATGCGCCTGCTCATCATTGACGACGACGCGGACCTGCGGCACTCCCTCGCGCTCCTGCTCCAGGACGCTGGGTACGACGTGACCTCCGAGGGCGATCCCGAGCAAGCGCTCCGGACGGCCGCGGCGCAGGCGTTTGACATGATCCTGTGCGACGTGCGAATGCCCAAGATGGACGGCGTCGGCTTCCTTCGGCGTTACCGCGCCGATGGCGGCCAGGCACTGATGATCATGATGAGCGCCTACGGCGGCGAGAACAGCGCCGTCGAGGCCTTGCGCGAGGGAGCGTACGACTACCTGCACAAGCCCTTCGACCCCGATCAGGTCCGGCTCACCCTGCGCAAGGCTGAGGAGCGGGAGCGGCTCCGGCGCGAGGTGGAGCAGCTCCGAAGCAGCGTCGGCGCGGCCGCCTCGGTCGACCTGGCCGTGGCGGAGAGCCGAGTCATGCGCGATCTGCTGGAGCTCGCCTCCCGGGCGGCGCGCCACAACACCACGATCCTGATCACCGGCGAGAGCGGTACCGGCAAGGAGGTGCTGGCCCGCACCATTCACCGGCTGAGCCCGCGCAGCGAGCGTGGCTTCACGGCCATCAACTGCGCCGCGATTCCCGAACAGCTGCTCGAGAGCGAGCTGTTCGGTCATGTGCGAGGCGCCTTTACCGGCGCCACGGCCGACCGCGCCGGCCTGTTCGAGCAGGCCCACGAGGGCACGCTGTTGCTGGATGAGATCGGCGATCTGCCCCTTGACCTCCAGGCCAAACTGCTCCGAGTGCTTGAGGAGGGGGAGATCCGCCGGGTAGGCGGGCGTGAAGTACGTAAGGTCGACGTGCGGGTGCTTGCCGCCACCGCCAAGCCGCTCGAAGCCGCAGTGGAGCGGGGCGAGTTCCGTCCCGACTTGTTCTATCGGCTGAACGTGGTGCGGCTGCACCTGCCGCCGCTCCGGGAGCGCCCAGAAGACATCCCGGGCCTGTTGGCTCACTTCGCTCGGCAGACCGCCACGCGTCTGGGCCGGCCCGTGAGCATCACGCCCACCGCCCTCGACGGTCTCACCAGATACGCCTGGCCCGGCAACGTTCGCGAGCTCCGTAACGCGGTGGAGCGCGCCGCCGTGCTCGGCACCGGAAGCCCGCTCGAGCTGCGCGACTTCGCGCTGGCCGGCGCCGAGGTCAACGGGAACGGCAACGGTAAGGGGCACTACCCCGACGCAGTGAACGGGAACGGCCACCCGGCCACGCTGGATCTCAAGACTCAGGTCGAGGCGGTCGAGCGCCAGGCCATCCTGCGCGCGCTCGAGGCCTCGGGCGGCAACCGCCGCCAGGCGGCCGGGCTCCTCGGCATCAGCCTCCGAACGCTGTTCTACAAGATGCGCCGCCTGCCGGTACACTGACCGTGCGCGCAAGGTTTCGCGCGCGGTGCAGCGCTATGCACCGGTTCGGGCGGGCTCCATCGCGGTAACTCGTTGATCCATCGTCCCTTCTCCGCTGGTACGGGTCGTGCCACTCGGAGGCGCCAAGCGCCGGCCGAGGGGCCGGCCCGATTCGCGGCTTCGGAGGTGTCATGAGGCGTCTGGCGGGCTTCACCATCATCGAGACCATGATCGCAGTAGTCATCGTGGCGATCATGAGCGTCATGGCGTACCCCAAGCTCCGGAATTCGATGATCAAGGCCAACGTGCGCGGCGCGCGCAACCAGGTGGCCAACATGCTGACGGCCGCGCGAACCACGTCGGAGCAGAGCAATCGGAGCACGACGCTCATCTTCAGCGGCAACGTGGCCCGCATCGAGGCCTCGCCTCGGCGGAAGACCACGGGCTCAGGCACCGTGGATACGGTCGGCACGCTGGTGAACCTCAACACCGTCTACGGCACGACGGTCACGCTGAGCAACGGCGCCACCCAGGTCGCCTACAACCCCCGCGGGCTCACGAGTCTCGGCAACACCGACCTGAAGATTACGCTCACCCGGAGCGGCTACACCGACTCTGTTCGAGTGGACAAGCTGGGGAGGGTTCGCAAGTGAAGCAGGATACTGCTGGATTCACGCTGGTCGAAGTCCTGGTGGCCATTACTGTGCTCGGCATTGGGCTCGTCGCGCTGGCCGGCTCATCGGCCCTGGTCACCCGGATGGTTGGGCGGGGCCAGAAGGCCACGGCCGCCGCCCAGGTGGCAGCGCTCCGGCTCGACCGGCTGCGGCTCACCGCCTATTCCACATCGCCCAAGTGCACCGCGCTCGCCAACGGCACGGCGTCCGCGGGTGCGGCCGGCGTGGCCGGCGTGTCCGAGTCCTGGACCGTGACCACCAATGGCAGCGAGCGCGTCATCGCTGAGACGGTCACCTACCGCACGCGGAGCGGCGTGGATAAGAGCGACGTCTTCACCACCGTCATCGAGTGCTGACCATGCGTAATCGCCACGGCTTCACGCTGATCGAGCTCATGATCGTGCTGATCATCATGGCCACGGTCACGGCCGGGCTGTTCAAGCTGCTCACCGGCACGCAGCGGTTCTCGCGGGCGCAGGCCGAGCGGGTGGACCTCCAGTCCAACGTGCGGGCGGCCACGTTCGTGCTGCCGAGCGAGCTCCGGGAGCTCAACACGGTCGTAGGTGGGAACGCATTCCAGAACGACGTCATTCAGGCGCTCGATACCAGCATCACGTATCGTGCTGCGCGGGGGCTGGGCTTCGTCTGCACCCAGTCCACCACGGCGCCGCGTGTCCGGGTGGACCTCTGGCAGGGCACCCGGGCGCCCGTCGCCGGCGACAGTCTCTACGTGTTCTACAAAGGCGCCTCGGTGTCCGACGACGCGTGGACGGCCGCTGGAATTACCGGGGTGGCTACCAGCACCTGCCCCAACGGAGCGGGCACCACGCCGGCGTACACGCTCACGCTCCAGACCGCACTCGGTACGCTGCCCGACATGGGCACGCCGGTCCGCACGTTCGAGAAGATGAAGCTTCTGATGTACGAGAGCGGCGGCAGCAAGTGGCTGGGCGCCCAGTCGCTGAGCGCCGGCGAGGCCGGCCCGCAGCCCATCCTCGGGCCGCTGGCCAGCACGGGCGGGCTCCTGTTCCAGTACCTCGACGCGAACGGGGCCGTCACGGCCACGCTGGCGAACATCAAGAGCATCCGGATCAAGGTCGTCGGCCAGACCACCCAGCGCATCACGACCGGCGGCAACACCACCGTCACCAACGCCATCGTGCTCGATTCGCTGGTGACGCAGGTCTCGCTCCGGAACGCCTTGCGCTGATCGGGGTCACTTTCAAGGAGAGGTCCATGCGGGCTTCACGGCTGTCCAACGAGCGGGGTGTCGCGCTTGCCCTCGCGGTCTTTGCCCTGGTGGTCATCGGGGCGCTGGTGGCGGGCATCTTCTTCGCCGGCCGCCTTGAGCAGCAGAGCGGCCAGAACGCGGTGTACGCCGGGCAGGCCAACGAGGCGGCGGAGGCCGGCATCGGCCGCACCATCACGGGGCTGTCGTCCGCCACGTTGCAGGCCATGCCCGTGGACCCGACGCGTACCACCAGCTACGCCGCGACGACGAGCCTCGGCGCCACAGGCGCGCATGCCAGCTACAGCACCACGGTGCGCCGGCTGACCGACAACGTCTGGCTGGTCGAGTCGTTGGGCCGGCGCACCGACAACTCGGGCACCGAGCTCGCCCGCCGCTCGCTCGGCCAGCTCATCGAGCTCAACGTCATCAACCTTCCG
>DATEJD010000181.1:0-2972 GCA_035278325.1 Gemmatimonadales bacterium
TCCTCGAGCTCCCGCGCGTCCGCCACGGTCGTCGCGGCCGCCACCAGCAGCGCGCCGGCCGCGTGGATCCGTTCGGTCAACGGTGCGGGGGAGCCCATGGCCAGGCTGATCACCGGCACGCCGACCGCGTCCACCATCGCCGGCACAAGCGCCATGGTTCCCACCAGCGGCACCGGTCGCGGCACGTCCGCGGTCAGGAGCGAGCGGTGTCCGCCGGCCTCGGCGCCCTGCGCGACGATGACGTCGGCGCCGGCCCGCTCGAGCTCCCGCGCGTCCGCCACCGTCGTGGCGGCGGCGATCACGAGGGCGCCGGCGGCGTGAATCCTCGCGCTCCATTCCTCGGGCGATCCCATCGCCAGGCTGATGACGCGCACGCCCGCATCGAGCGCGATGGCGATGCCGTCTTCCACCGACACGAACGCGCCGGCCGCCGGCCCCGGGGCCGGCAGGCCGAGCCGGGCGCGAATAGTGACCAGGAGCTCGCGGGCTCGAGGATCGTCGGCCGCTTCCGGCATCGCCGGGGCGAGCTGGAAGTTGACTCCGAACGGTCGGGCGGTGCGGCGGCGGGTCTCGGCGATCTGCTCGCGAAGCTGGTCGGCGGTGAGGCGCGCTCCGGCGAGCGTACCGAGCCCGCCCGCCTCGGAGACCGCGGCCACCAGGGCCGGGGTGGTCCAGCCGCCGGCCATTGGCGCCTGCACGATGGCGTGCTCGATCCCGAGGCGGTCGGAGAGCGCGGTGCGCATGGTCATGTCCCTCCCGCCGACGCGATGGCGGCGTCGGTCCTGGCCCAGAGCTCCGCCGCGAGGGCCGGATCGTCCGCCAGCGGATTGCACGGAGCCTCGCGGCTCTTGTCGTAGTAGCGCCCGGACTGCGCCGCGAGCTCGGGCGCGGTGGCACAGTAGAGAGGCGTCCTCGCGCCGGCCTCGTTGGACAGCATGAAGAGCTTGAGCACCCACTGAAGCGGCAGCGGGAGCGCGCGCCAGATGTTGGAGCGCACGGCGCCGGGATGCAGCGCGTAGGTCGTCACCCGGGTACCGGCCAGCCGCCGCGCCAGCTCCTTGGCATGGAGCACGTTCATGAGCTTGGTGATGGCATAATCCCGGAAACCGCTCCGCCGTGGGGCACTGCGCCGCTCGAGCAGCGACCAGTCGATGGGCGGCGCGCCAAGATGCGCGGCGCTGGACACGTTCACGATGCGACCCTGCGGCGCCCGCTCGAGCGCCGGCCGAAGCAGCGCCGTGAGCAGGAACGGTCCGATGTGGTTGGTCGCGTAGGTGACGTCGAAGCCGTCGGGGCTCAGCGCCTTGGTGCCCGCGACTCCGGCGTTGTTGACCAGCACGTCGATCGGACGGCCGGTGGCGAGGATCGTCGCGGCCGCTCGGCGCACCGAGGCGAGGTCCGACACGTCGATGTGCAGGAACTCGACCGCCGCGTCCGGGTCGTGCCGCCGGATTCCTTCGAGCACGGGCCGGGTGCGCTCCTCCGACCGCGCCGCGAGGATCACCCGCGCGCCGTCCGCGGCCAGTGCTTCGGACATGGCGCGGCCGATTCCGGAGTTGGCGCCGGTCACGAGAAACGTGCGGCCAGTGAGCCGCTGGCCGATGAGCCGCGAGCCGTCCGCCGGCCGCGCCGCCGCGCTCACACGGTGCCTACCGCTTCGGGATCGTCGATCCTGTGGGCCGCCCGCGGCGCGCCGTGGAGCTCGACGTCCGGCAGCCACGCGGTGAGCAGTCCGAGCGCTGGCAGGTAGGCGCACAGCCGATAGACGAACTCGATGCTGGTATGGTCGGCCAGCTGGCCGAGCGCCGCCGCGCCGATGCCGGCGACCCCGAAGGCGAGGCCGAAGAAGAGCCCCGAGATCAGGCCCACGCGCCCCGGCACCAGCTCCTGCGCGTACACCAGGATGGCGGAGAACGCCGACGCGAGGATGAACCCGATGATCACGCTGAGCACCCCGGTCCACGCGAGCCCCACGTGCGGCAGCGCCAGCGTGAACGGCAGCACGCCGAGGATGGAGCACCAGATGACCAGCTTACGGCCGAACCGATCGCCTACCGGACCGCCGATGATCGTGCCAGCCGCCACCGCGCCGAGGAAACCGAACAGATGGAGCTGCGCGCTCTGGACGCTCACGCCAAACCGGTGGATCAGGTAGAACGTGAAGTAGCTCGAGATGCTCACCAGGTAGATGTATTTGGAGAAGATCAGCACCACGAGCACGGCCAGGGCGAGCCGCACCCTACCAGGAGGCAGCGTGTGATGGGCGGGCGCCGCGACGGCACGTGCCGCCGCCGTCCGGATCCGGTGACGGCGGTACCAGCCGCCCACTCGCCAGAGCACGAGGATGGCGACCAGCGCGGCCAGCGAGAACCACGCCACGCTGCCCTGGCCGCGGGGCAGCACCACGAATGCTGCCAGCAGCGGACCGATCGACGAGCCGGTGTTGCCGCCCACCTGGAACAGCGACTGCGCGAAGCCGTGCCGCCCGCCCGACGCCATCCGCGCCACGCGGGAGCTCTCCGGATGGAACACGGCCGAGCCCAGCCCGATGAGGCCGGCCGAGACCAGCAGGCCGGGATAGCTCCGCGTCACCGAGAGGAACAGCAGGCCGACGAAGGTGAAGCTCATCCCAATCATCAAGGAGTAGGGCTTGGGATGGTGATCGGTATAGAGCCCGATGACCGGCTGGAGCAGCGACGCGGTGAGCTGGAAGGTGAACGTGATCAGGCCGATCTGGCCGAAGTCCAGATGGAAGCCGGTCTTGAGCATGGGATACATGGCCGGCAGCAGGGCCTGCATCATGTCGTTGAGCAGGTGGCAGAAGCTGATCGCGAGCAGGACGGGCAGGGCGGTGGGCATGCGGAAAGGTAGCCGCGGCCCACCGGGTGCTGCTGAGCGCGGGGTCATCCTCCCCGCCGACTCTTCTGTCCTTCCGTCCTTCCACCTGACCGTCTGACCGTCTGACCGTCTGA